>NZ_JAHHUL010000013.1 GCF_019008365.1 Phosphitispora fastidiosa
AAGTGCAGGTGGGAACCGGTACTCCGCCCCGTTGAGCCAACCAAGCCAATAAGGTCTCCTCTGCCTACTTCCTGACCCACAGAAACCTTTATGCTGGAAAGATGAGCATATCTGGTCACCAAGCCATTGCTGTGTCTTAAGGTAACCATTTTGCCGTAAGAACCCTGCCACCCAGCCGAAGTTACTTTACCTGACTCGGCAGCGCCAACCGGCTGACCGGTTGTTCCGTTGATATCAAGACCTGTATGGGTCCCACTGCCCCGCTTTCCGTAACGGGAGGTAATCTGACCCCTGATAGGCCAACCCAAGGTGCCGCTGCCCCCACGGGAAGCTACCACCACTCTGGATCCCTTAATAACAACCTTGTCCTTTGCTTCCTTTAATACCTTTTCCTGAAGGACTTCTTTGGATACGATATCACCATTTCTCATTACAACCTTGTAAGTTACTTCTTTTAAGCCGTTTTCACCGTTGGTTTTAACCTTCTGTGAACCGCGCCATAAATCTTTGTTGGTTTCCACAACAACTTTAAAAGGAACTG
Source organism: Phosphitispora fastidiosa (assembly GCF_019008365.1). Classification (NCBI taxonomy): domain Bacteria; kingdom Bacillati; phylum Bacillota; class Clostridia; order Eubacteriales; family Peptococcaceae; genus Phosphitispora; species Phosphitispora fastidiosa. The sequence continues at coordinate 542 of NZ_JAHHUL010000013.1, forward strand.
TTTCCTCTAATGTAAGTTCTCCGGTTGCCTCAACATTTATCAAAGGTTCGATAGCTACAAGATTCAATTCCTGTCCTATATCAAGGTGTTCTCCATCAAGGGAGGGATTAGCTTTAAGAAGGTCTTCCACATGAGTGTCATTTTTCCGGGCAATTGTCCATAAAGAATCCCCTTCTTCAACAACGTGCACCTTTTTTTCTTCTTTTCCTTCAGTTATCAGCTGCAGGGCCTCTTCCCGGGACATCACATCATTAAGGGAAACGGGGATGTTAACCATTTCAATCTTTTCCTTGAAACCAATATTTCCCACTTTAATGTCCCCATTTGAATATGAACCCCTGAGTTCCTGCAGGATGCCTTCAGCGTCTTTTTCATCATGAACAACAGCCACAGTCTGACCGTCTGCCTTGATAGCAGTTGCCACTGCCACAAAATTCAGTTTCTGGTCAAAGATGCTTTTTAGTTCTGCTGCCTCGTCAACCTGATATCTTTTGGCCTCAGTGTCCTTGAAGGTCACTGTCTGAGTTAAATCTACCCTGCGTTTCCACTCAGCAGTCTTCGCCTTTTTCATAGATGATAATAATTTTTCGGCTTCAGCCCGGTCACTGACATATGATATGTTCTTACCATCAATGAGTACTGCATACGCAGGTACGGCAGAGAATTCATAAACAAATACCCCGCCTGATATCAGTACAAATACAGCAATCGCCGCAGTTTTAAGATTGAAGCGGTTTCTGTTATTAAAAAAATGTGCAAGGGAAATTTCGGTTGGCCTCAAACCGGAAACAAATTGTAACAATCTGTTTTGGGTGATATTTTTCAGTGGTGTGTTGTTTTTCTGTAAAACACTGTTTTGAACGGCGCTATTTCTGCTTTCCTTTAATTGATGATATTTCTGTTTAAGGGCTTTAGTCCTACTGGCATGATTATTAGCTAATCGTGTTACAACATCAGTTAACGTAATTTTTCTGGAACGGAGTCTTTGAAAGGCGGTATCGATACTGTTCTTTACCACATCAAACAATGCTGCAAGCTTCATGTTGTTTGACTTCATACATGCTCCTTTCTGAACAAGAATCCCTTTGGATTAACAGAGCTCTTACGACAAGCAGAGTTTCTACCCCAACCTGACATTAGAACTCGTTATCCACGAGCTTAGCCCCGCTTATAACCCGCTTGAAGCAAGCAAGCCTTTAGCGGCGGTCAGTTATCGGATAAAAAAGGACATTCTTCTGTGATGTCCTTTTCATTGGAGAATATTTAAAATATGAGCTTTTAAGCAATTTTTAGCGGCAGTTTTTTTTGGAATAAATCATTTTTTTGGAATAAATCATAATAATTATAACACAGGAAACCTTTACCGTAAACACTAAATTTTCGACAAAATGTATAACCGCCCCAGCAAGGGCGGTTACCGGAGAAACAACGTGTTATTTCAAGCTATTTGAAGCAGATCCGGTTTTAAGGACCTGAATATATATGGCACATTCAAGTCTCTTCTTTTCCAGTTCACAACCAATACCGTAAGGTTCTGTAATGATACCGTTAATAAGTTCGGCATTGGCGTGACATCCCCCGCCGCAGTGAAAACGGGCCCAGCAGCAGCTGCATTTTTCCTTATTATAGATGTGGGCATTCCGGAACTGTTTCACTATATCAAAATTAATTATACCATCAGTGACATTACCAACACGGTACTTTTCTCTCCCCACAAATTGGTGACAGGGATATAAGTTCCCCTCCGGCGAAACGGCCATGTACTCGTGTCCTGCTCCACACCCTGACAGCCTTTTGGGCAGACACGGACCATTATCCAGGTCAAGATTAAAGTGAAAAAACTCAAATTCCCTTTCTGTATTCAGCCTGACTGCATACTCCCGGCACAAGGTCTCATATTCCCCAAAAGCCTCCGGAAGGTCTTCCTCCCTGATTGCCCAGCCATCTGAAGGCAGGCTCACAACCGGTTCCACAGAGACAAACCTGTATCCCGCATCCGCCAGATGCAGGGCATCACAGGAAAAATCAAGGTTATAATGGGTATAAGTTCCCCTGACAATATAATTATCATTATTTCTGCTGTGAATAAACTTAGTAATGTTGGGCTTTATCCGGTCATAACTTCCGCTATTTGCCGGAGTAACTCTCATGTAGTCATTTACTTCAGGCCTGCCATCTAGGCTCAAAACAACACTGATATTCTCCCGGTTTAAAAAATCGGTAATTTCACTGTTCAGGCCGACTGCATTGGTAGTCAGGGTAAACTTTATCTGCTTACCCCGCCGGGCAGCCCGGCTGTTACCATAAGCAACAATTTTCTCAACCGCCCCAATGTTCATAAGAGGCTCCCCACCAAAAAAGTCAACCTCACAGTGTTTACGCCCCGCAGAACTCTCCAGGAGAAAATCAATTGCCTTGCAGCCGGTTTCCGCCGTCATTAACATTCGTTCTCCCCCAAATTGACCACTCCCGGCAAAACAGTATTTGCACCTTAAGTTACAGTCATGAGAGACATTCAGGCACAGTGATTTGACTACCGGTCGGTTGCCATTGCGAAGTGGTAATTGAGCGCTGTAAATGTCATTAGAAAACAAAATGCCCTCATCCACCAGAGCAGTAAATTCCTCCAGCACCTCTGCAACATCTGCAGGCCTATACCTGGCAGAATATTTGTCCATGATCTCCTCATGCTTGATGACTGAAAAATCATCAATTATATCCCAGGCAAGGGAATCAAATACGTGTACCGCTCCGCTGTTAACATCAAGTACAATTTTGGTGCCAAAGAGCTCGAATTTATGTATCTGTCCGGGTTTTCCCTGATGGTCCTGCCCCGATTTCTGAATTATTCCTGTATATTTCATCACCGCTGCCGTCCTCCATTTAAATCTTTGCATTTTATCAAAAAATAACCTCATCCCTAAGGATCAGGTTATTAGTGCCTGGATTATTTAATGCATATCCGTTTCGCTATTTAGCGCATACCTGATTGCCAACTGTACAGGAAGTCTTGCAGGCTGACTGGCATGAAGCCTGGCACTCACCGCAGCCACCCTTCTTCACAGTTGCCTGTAGGTTCATTTTGTTTACAGTTCTGATATGTTTAGCCATATTTAACTTCCTCCTATGTATGGATTGGTATTTTATTATAATTGCAATTGGAGCGGATGACGGGACTCGAACCCGCAACCCTCGGCTTGGGAAGCCGATACTCTACCATTGAGCTACATCCGCATGATAACATGACCAAGCGACGAGTTGTTTTTCGTCCTTTCCGTAAGATTTATTATACGACTTTAGAGATTATTAGTCAAATGGTTAATCTGTGAAAAAAACCACTTTTTTACTAGGGATTATTAATGATTGTTGTGGTATATTGTTTCAGAGCAAGATAAGGATAATAGAGGTTTCTCAACAAAAATGCGGCTTTAATAAAATAAATTTTGCTGTAATTTTTCCAGTTCACATTTTCGGACATTTAAAATTAATTCCAGGTTTATTTTATCTATAAATTTATAACAGTAACTACCCTTTATATAGATTTTGTTCACCTTTCTAAACAAGTTTTTCATTTTTTCTTCACCATTATTCTCTAAGATTTAATTTCTTTTTCAACTTCTTTCCATTTAACGGGAGGTTTTGCATCATATTTAAATCTATCAGCATCATAACAACAGATTACAGTAAAATCCACCCCTGGATATTTTGGCAAGATTTCATTTTTTAACTTTCTTGGTGCTTTAGATCCGTAATTACCAACACCTTTTACATTTTTTACAACGATCTCAACACATTGCTTCTCAGGATTCAGTTCTCTTAGATGCTTGATAATAGCCTCGTAAAATACCTTTTCTGTTTCTCCTTCAACAAAAATTACTATTCCTCTCTTGGGTGGAGGGGTATCTCTCTTTTTCTTCAAAACACTACCCCCCCACATAAGACAGGAGTAAAGAGTTATCTAATTTACTTTCGATCAGTATATTAAAGATATAATCACCAACAGAAATTCCTTCCTCCCTAGCATTCCTTAATATAACTCTATGGGCGGACTTTTTGACCTTTTTAAATTGTCCAATCCCGTCAGAATAAGGTATCCCTAAATAGATGTTCTTCAAGTCTAAATATTGAATTAAATAAGGGGAGTGACTTGTTACTAAAATCCTGCAGTCAGTTATTATTTCGCTAAGAGTAATTATCAACCCTTGAAACAGGTACGGGTGGACACAATTTTCTAATTCTTCAAATGCAATAAGCGATATGTTCTTAATATCGGCAACTATAGCAGAAGTCAACAGAAGAAATATTCTGCGTGAACCATTAGATAAATACTCAATGTTTGTTGTTTGGTTATTTTGCGATTCCTTTACTCTAATCGAATACACAGTATCAACAATCTTGAAAGGCAGGTCATCGGAATCATTTTCCAACCTAAGAACCGCCTTTTCTTCAGATTCGCTGGTCAACTCTGAAGATACTGGTTCGATCATTTCTATATTGGGTACTAAAGATATAAAAGAATTAATCAACAACTCATATTTATCGGGGTAATTCTGTTTTAAGTGAAAAATGACTTTATTAATATTTTGACCAAACTGTTTATTCAAGTCATAAACGCTCTCCCTATTCATCTCAAAAGGAAAGAACTCAAAAGCAAGACTAGTGTCACTGTAATTGTTTAAATCAAACTTAATTTGATTGAGTTCATTAATTATTGCTAAGTAGTATAAGGTGTCATGCTTTTGCAATTTATTAATAATTAATTCGTCGTCATCAATATTAATTTTAGTATTTGTCCGGCCAGTTGTAGAAGATTTATAGAAACCCTCACTCCATTTCCGTGTAATGTACTTGTAATACTTTACATTACCTTCCTCTTTTAATTTAAGTGTCTCGCTCTTAATCCTACACCCTTTATTTTCTGCCTTAATCCATTCAAATGAAAATTCATAGATAACGAATATTTCATGACCACCAAATCTTGTAGAATACTCTATTTCGAAAATAAAATCACGGGAAGCCATCTTTATATTAATTGGTAGATTCTTTTCGCTTTTCATAAGTTTTCTTTTGCTTACACTGGGATACTTGATAAACTTCTGTGCAAAATCAAGACTATCTATAAAATTTGATTTACCATAATTGTTAAGACCAACAAGTGACACAATATCACCAAATTCTATAGTTGTATTATTAATATTTCGAAACCCATCAACTCGTAATTTATTAATCAGCAAGTCCCCACCCCCAAATGATATTCATTTTACCTTTTAGTCAATAATATAATCCAATTATATTATGATTATTCATAAATATGCAATAAGTTTTTTCTTTTACCCATATACTTTCTTTTTTGTTTAGGCCGAATAACTAAAAATTAAATACGGTTTTTCTCTTAAAAACATCCTCGAAGTCATTGACAAGGCTGCGCATTTTTAAATAGGCAAAAGGGCTGCTGAAAACTTCAGCAGCCCTTCAATTTACATAATGGTGACCCCTACGGGATTCGAACCCGTGTTACCGCCGTGAAAGGGCGGTGTCTTAAACCGCTTGACCAAGGGGCCATAAATGGTGAGCCATGCTGGGCTCGAACCAGCGACACCCTGATTAAAAGTCAGGTGCTCTACCAACTGAGCTAATGGCTCGCAATCTATTGGATGTGAGCCGGAAATTGCGTCTCACAGATACATATGTTACTACAAACATAATATCTTGTCAACCGGTTTTTTAAGATTTTAATGTGGTATTAGCCGCCTCAACTGGAGAATCGTGGTATTCGGCATCAGCATCAGCCTCAGGCGGTCTTTCCCTTACAGGTTTTTCCCCCATTCCCGTTAGTACCAAAGAACCCCTGGATGGCATTCTCCTTGAGGCTGACATAATCAGTTTTTCCGCTGCCTAAAAGCGGCAATTCATTAATAACCATAACTTTTGACGGACACCAAAGCATACTGTACCCTTCAGATGCCAGATAATCCCTCATTTCCTGAAGGGAAACCTGTCTCCCGGTAACAAAAAGAATAATTCTCTCGCCCTTCCCTGAATCCGGCAGACTGATGGCCGCATACTGCCCTTCAGGACCAAAACACTTCTCTGCCAATTCCTCTACCAGGTTGAGGCTGACCATTTCCCCGCTTATTTTAGCAAACCGTTTCAGGCGGGACTTAATGGTAATATATCCTCTGGCGTCAACTGTCACGATATCCCCACAGTCGTACCACTCATCCGCCGGAACATAGCCCCGCTCATGTAAAAGATAGCCCTCCATAACATTTGGCCCCCTCACCAGGAGGTTTCCCCCGTCTCTTATACCTTCAACTGCTTCCACCCGATACTCAATTCCGGGGAGAAACCTGCCGACAGCTCCTTTATGATAACAAAGCGGCGTATTCAGCGATAATACCGGAGCCGTTTCAGTACAACCATAGCCTTCCATTATCCTGATGCCGAACTTCTCCAGCCAAAGTGTCCTGACCTCCTCTTTCAACTTCTCTGCTCCTGCAAAAACATAGCGGATAGAATAGAAGTCATAAGGGTGTGCATACTTGCCGTAACTAGCAAGGAATGTGGATGTTCCGAATATTATCGTTGCATTGTTACTATATATCATCTCAGGAATTATTTTGTAGTGAAGCGGTGATGGGTAAAGAAAAACCGGAACTCCTGACAAAATCGGCAGGAATACACCGGCTGTCAGACCAAAGGCATGAAACATTGGCAGGAAATTGAGTATCCTGTCCCTGCCGTGAAAATCTATCACACTGGATACCTGATGAATGTTTGCTGTTATATTGCTGTGTTTGAGGATTACTCCTTTGGGCTTGCTTTCGCTGCCTGATGTAAACAGGATTAAGCGGTGCCTATCTCCTTTATTTCTTCTCTTCCCCGTCCACAGGCTCAACAGACCGGAGATTTTGTCCGTAAGACTTATAGTGGTTCTGACATCTTCAAGATAAATAACCTTACAGCATACATCCAGAGACTCTATCAAGACTTCAAGGTCCGCTTTCTCAACAAATTCTCTTGAAGAGAAAACAGTTTTAATACTTGCTGTCCTTACACAATCAACAACATTTCTGGGACCTGCTGAAAAGTTTATTATTGCCGGGGTTTTGTTTAGGTAAGATAAAGCAAATATCGTGGATACATGGGCTACCGCACTGGGCAGCAGCACCCCAACAGTCTCTTCGGAATCGTTCAAAATACTTTTGAATTTACCTGCCAGTATATATGCAGCCAAAACCAGGTTCCGGTATGACACCTTCTGTTTGAGGTCTTCAACTATACACGTTTTCCAGCCGTATTTCCGCGCAGCCGCGGCGAGTTCATCAAACAGGTTCACATCCTCCTTGAACCTGCTTCTAAACACTGCTTTTTGCATTATGCTCAGCATCCTGTCACTAACCTCACGTTTTTGTTCCTGAAGACTGCTGTGATCATGAAGTTCAAAGCTGACGGGGTCATCCGCATATAAATCAACTTGGGGAAACCACCTGCTCTTTACTTTATCCGTAATTCTCGAAAAATACGAGTATTCGGGACCGTTAATAATCAAAGGATAGATTACCGCACCTGTCTTCAGGGCTATGACGCCTATGCCGTCATATATTTTCATCAAGCCCTTTGTGGTCGTGATGCGCCCTTCCGGAAAAAGCACCACTGGGGTTTCACCATTTACCAAATTAATAATCTGTTTCAATGCATATGGATTCTGGGGATCAATTGTGAGATGATTAACAAACCTGAGGATAAACGAAAACCTGCGGGCGATATCTGTGTTGATAACATAAACGGCTTCTTTGGGAAGAAACAGGTAAAGCAGTACTCCGTCAAGAAACGACGGGTGATTTGGCGTAATGATGACCTTTCCTTCCATTTTGAGTCTGTCAAAATTGATGGTCCTGACCCTGAACAATAGCGCCATAATTTTTTTCAATAAAAGCTTGACTGCAGTTTTCATGTTTTCACACCTACCCTGTAAATCTTATTCAGCCACCCTGTAAATCTTATTCGCTTTTGACCGGAAAGTTCCTTGTATTATGGCTCATATTTTGTCAAAAAAACTCCTGTATACAATGTCATATAACATTATATACAGGAGTTTTTACGATTAGGCCTTTCCAAGAGCATAACACCTGTACCTCTTTAACAGCTCAAGGGTGACCTTTCCGGGCTTTCCGTCTCCCACACGCCCGCTGTCCAATTTCACAACAGGGACCACTTCTGAACCCGAATTGGTGTAGAAAACCTCCTCGGCATTCAAAAGATCTTTCCGGCTGAGGATCGTTTCTTCTACCCGCCACCCCATTTCACATCCTATTTCCATAACCTTCATCCTGGCAATGCCCTCCAGAAGCCCACATGCCGGGGACGGAGTCAACAGGCATTGGTCCCTTACCATAAAGACATTACTTACAGTCCCTTCAGTGACCTGCCCTTTATAGTTAAGCATAAATCCCTCATCCGCACCGGAGCTTACTACCTCCTGCTTTGCCAGGATATTATTTAAGAAATTCAGGGATTTTATGTCCGTTCTTGCAGCTGCTGCCAGATTCCGCGGGGTTTCGACAAATACCGCTTGGGCCCCTTCCCTGTAAAGACGCTCATTGATGTTAATCTCCTTGGAAACAGCAGTTATTGTCGGTTCAGGACAAAGGCGGGGGTCAATACCCACAGGACCCGGACCTCTGGTAACGGTCAGGCGGATATACTGGTTATCCCCATTCAGGGACACCAACCTGGCAAGGACTTCTGTGAGTTCCCCCCGGGACCACGTCATATTTAGCTCCAATTCTTTTGCCGAACTGTACAGCCTGTCCAGGTGTTCGGAAACCATGAAAATGCGGCCATCATATGCCCTCATGGTCTCAAAAATGCCGTCCCCGTAAAGAAACCCATGATCAAAAACAGATATCTTGGCTTCTGCAGCAGGAACAAACTCACCATTCAAATACACCATATCACCCATATGTTATTCTCCCCCGGCAGCTTGTACTTCTTTATTTTCAGGTTTTTTCCGGATTGTTTCCCCGGAAGCTTCCTCAGAAACCTCTTCAGCCACTTCCATTGCCCGCAGCAGGGCCTCAGCTTTTTTCATAGATTCAAAATACTCCCGTTCCGGAATAGAATCAGCTACAATTCCGGCCCCTGCCTGGACATATGCCCAGCCCTCCTGCATTAGAATAGTGCGAATTACAATATTCATTTCAAATTCACCGGCATACCCGAAAAATCCGATGGACCCTGTATAAGGACCCCGCCGGGTTGGTTCGAGTTCTTCGATTATTTCCATAGAACGTATCTTGGGCGCTCCTGTGATAGTGCCTCCCGGAAAACAGGCTCTGAACAGGTCAAACCTGTCCTTACCCTCTTCCATGATGCCCCTGACATTTGATACAATGTGCATAACATGTGAATACTCCTCAATGACCATTAATTCATTTACCTCAACAGAACCATAGCGGCAGACCCTGCCCAGGTCATTTCTCTCCAGGTCAACCAACATAATGTGTTCTGCCCGCTCCTTGGCATCGGAAATCAATTCCTGTGCCAGGGCCAAATCCTCTTCCCTGCTCTCCCCGCGTTTCCGGGTTCCGGCAATGGGCCGGGTGTCAGCCTTGTCACCCGTAAGCCGAACCAGAAGTTCGGGAGAGGAGCTTACAATATGCAGATCACCAAAATCTATAAAGCTCATATACGGGGACGGGTTAATCTGACGCAGCACCTTGTAAAGTAAGAACGGCTCAACATTTGTTTCTTTTCCCAGTCTGAGGGAAAGATTAACCTGAAATATGTCCCCAGCCTTAATATACTCTTTAGCCTTTGCCACCATATCCTCGAACCGCTCCCGAGTTACATTGCAACTTGGCTGAAAATTGTTCTGCAGCACCCTGCCGCTTTTAGAAATCAATATTTCCTCTCCCGAATTCCCGCTTTTTATAGCCTGTGCAATCCGGTTAATCTCTTTTCGTGCCGCCCAGTAAGCCCGCTCCGGGTCTGAAGTACTCCCCGGGTCGGTAGTAACAATAATCTTCATGGTTTTTTTTAAATGGTCAAAACAAATCACTTTGTCAAAAAACATGAAATATGAGTCCGGTACCTGCAGGTCATCTATTGACGTTTCCGGAAGCTTTTCAAAAAACCTTCCCATATCATAGCTGAAATAACCCATAGCCCCTCCCCAAAATTTGGGCAGCCCGGCAAACCTTAAGCCCTGGTACGAATCAACCGTTTTCTGCAGTTCAACATATGGGTCACCGGTTAATGAATGTACTGAACCATCCCGGGAGACTTCCACCCGGCAGCCATAGCTCTTAAAAATACAATGGGGTTCAAATCCCAGAAACGAATATCTGGCCATGTTTTCTGTCCCCTTACCGCTTTCCAGCAGGCAGAGGGGCGCCCCAGCCAGTCCCAGTTTTTCTATCACCGTAACCGGTGTATCACCTGCTAATGGCAGCTCTGTCATCACCGGAACTCTGAGTCCCTTACGGTAATAAGCGCTATACTCCTCTTTTTCCGGAAAAAACATTTTACATTCCCCCTAATAAATGGAAAATAAGTAAATGAAAACAAAAAACCGAATAGGCTAAGCCTATTCGGTGGGATGCCCGCTGAAGCTATTAATATCACACAGCCAGAGGACCAGATCATACCGAAGTCATATGGTAGTATTCGTATTTTAAAATTACTCCACTAGTTTGTCTGTATTTTCTGTCTCTTCCATGCTAACAGATTGTTTTGGCGGTGTCAATAACTAAAACAAGTTATCTAAAATCAAGGTCTGAGACCTGCGGGAACCTACACCAATTATTGCTATCGGTACACCTGTAAGCTGGCTCAGCCTGTTCAGGTAGTTCTGAGCAGCTTCCGGGAGGTCGTCGAATCTGGCCGCATTTGTAATATCTTCCGTCCAGCCTGGCATTTCCTCATATACGGGTTCGCATTCAGCGAGAACCTTCAAGCTGGCAGGGAAATCGCGAATTACCTCATTTCCCCTTTTATAGCCGGTACATATCCTAAGAGTATCCAGACCTGTCAGCACATCCAGTTTGGTTATAGCCATGCTGGTCAACCCACTGGTCCGGGCCGTATACCTGGATATCACCGCATCAAACCACCCGCACCTCCGGGGACGTCCGGTAGTAGTGCCAAATTCATGGCCCTTGGCTGCCAGGTGCTGTCCGGCTTCGTTTTCAAGCTCTGTGGGAAATGGGCCTTCCCCCACTCTGGTGGTATATGCCTTAATTATCCCGATTACCTTATTGATCTCCGTTGGGCCCAGCCCGGCGCCTATGCAGGCTGCTCCTGCGATAGGGTGTGATGAAGTAACATAAGGGTAAGTCCCGTGGTCAAGGTCCAGCAGCGTACCCTGGGCCCCTTCAAAAAGAACATTATCTCCTGCCTGCAGGACATCATATATCAGGATCGAGGTATCGGCTGCGTATTTTCTCAGGCGATCCGCATATGCCGTGTATTCTTCAATAACGGCATCAGCATCGAAGCCCTCAGTGTCATATATTTTGGTAAAAAGCATATTCTTCTCCTCAAGATTGCTTTTGACAAGAGTTGAAAAAACCTCTTTATCCAGAAGATCCACAAACCTGATGCCGACCCTGGCCGCCTTATCCATATATGCCGGGCCAATCCCCCTTTTGGTAGTGCCTATCTTGCCTGCTCCCTTGCCTTCTTCGATTACTTCATCAAGCCTCTTATGATAAGGCATAATAATATGTGCCCTTTCACTTATACGCAGGTTATCAGTATTGATGCCCTTTTCTGCCAGGTACTCCAGTTCTTGAATCAAGACAGCAGGGTCAATGACTACTCCGTTTCCGATAATACAAGTTTTGTCAGCATATAAAATTCCTGACGGTATCAGGTGGAGTTTAAATTCTTTCTCCCCAACCACAACTGTATGGCCGGCATTATTCCCTCCCTGATATCTGACCACAATATCGGCTTTTTCGGCAAGGAAATCGGTTACTTTCCCCTTACCCTCATCTCCCCATTGACCTCCTATTAACACTACTGATGGCATAATGCGAGCACCTCCAAATTATTAATGCCTCCGGCCTGTTCCTCTGGTGTATTCTTCAGGCTGTTTCCTATCAGGCCTCTCTGTTAAGAATTGACCTTGCAGCCACAACTCCGGCAGCAGAAGCCTGGGCCAGACCCCGGGTAACCCCTGCGCCGTCACCTGCAGCAAAAAGATTTTTTATTTTCGTTTCCAGTTCGCCGGTAAGTTCCAGCCTTGAGGAATAGAATTTTACCTCAACCCCATAGAGCAGGGTGTGTTTGGAATAAACCCCCGGCGCTATCACATCAAGAGCCTTAAGCATTTCCACAATGCCCATCAGATGACGGTAGGGGAATACCAGACTTAGGTCTCCCGGAGTAGCATCCTTTAACGTAGGCTCCACCAAGCACTTACTGAGCCTGTCAGCATCTGTCCGCTGACCCTTAATCAAGTCGCCCAGCCGCTGGACGATAACTCCCCCGCCCAAAAGGTTAGCCAGGCTGGCCACATATTTACCGTAAGAGATTGGGTCTTTGAACGGCTCTGTAAAAGTCTTACTGACCAGAATAGCAAAGTTGGTATTTTCGGTTTTTTTATGGGCATGGCTGTGCCCGTTAACGGTTATCAGGCCGCTGTTGTTTTCCGCAACCACTTCACCGTAAGGGTTCATGCAAAAAGTACGGACCTTGTCATCAAAAGATTTGGAAAAATAGATAAACTTAGATTCGTAAATTACCTTGGTCAGGTGTTCCATGACGGCTGCCGGGAGTTCCACCCTCACACCGATGTCCACCGGGTTCACCGCGGTCCTTATTTTATGCTGCTGTGCCTGGTGGGACAACCATTCGGCGCCTTCACGCCCGGGGGCTACGATTACATACTTACCGCTGATTACCTGCCCATCCTCGGTCTCTACCCCGTTAATAACATTATCCTGCGCCAACAGGTTCTTTATACCCAATCCTGTACGGATATCCACTCCCTGAGACAAAAGGTGATCCCTCATCCTTTCAAGTATCTCCTGGCATCTTCCCGTACCAAGGTGGCGTATCGGCGCAGGGATTAGTTTTAGTTCTGCAAAAGCCGCCTTACGTTCAATATCTCTGATGGCATCTTCCTCATGAAGACCGTATACCTTTTCCGGACCTCCAAATTTAACATATATGTTATCTACATAAGACACCATTTCTTCAAGTGATTTTTCCCCTATATAGTTTGCCAGCATTCCGCCAACTTGTGTGGAAAGCGTAATCTTCCCATCACTGAAAGCTCCGGCGCCACCCCAACCACATAAAACCGAACAGGGTGAACAGTTTAGGCACCCGTTACCTGACGTTTTGGAAGGACAGGTCCTATGATCAATATCCCTTCCTTTTTCAACTATAAGAACCTTCGTCTCCGGTTTGGCAGTTAACAGTTCCAGTGCCGCAAAAATCCCGGCAGGCCCTGCACCGACAATAACTACGTCATATTGCTGGCGCTTCGTCATCCTGTCGCCTCCTATCGCTGTAAATACAGTTCCCCTTATAATAAATCCTGCTATACATAAAAATAACCCATACAGATTACTGATGAGTGTACTAGAAAAGCGCGTGTGTTTCGGTTCCCTATGCGCGCGCTTTCACCCGCAAGGGGTGGGCCGCATCCCTAATAAGCTGCGCTTCAAGGGCTGCGCACTCTGTACTACTTTCCTTAGCCTTTTCCACTAATGGGGAAAGATTACGCAATGTGTCTGACTTACACAAAATGCCCAACGATAATATTGTAACAAAGCATACCGGCAATGTCAAAAATTTTTTCAGCAAACAGCACGGGAAACTTACTCCCCGTGCTGTTTATCCAAATTAACAAACTTGGTGTATTCCTTCATAAAGCCCAGGTCAACAGAACCAACGGGACCGTTTCTCTGTTTGGCTACGATAATCTCTGCCTGGCCTTTTTTCTCCGAATCCTCAGGATGATAATATTCATCCCTGTATATAAACATTACTATATCCGCATCCTGCTCCAGGGAGCCACTCTCCCGCAAATCAGACATCATCGGCCTTTTATCCTGCCTCTGTTCCACGGCACGACTTAACTGTGACAGGGCAATAACAGGAGCCTGGATTTCACGGGCCAGCATTTTCATGGAGCGGGAAATATCCGAAATCTCCTGCTGCCTGTTCTCAGTCCTTTTGCGGCCACCCTGCATAAGCTGCAGATAGTCAATGACAATCAGTGACAGACCGTGTTCTGCCTTCAACCTCCTGCATTTGGCCCGCATTTCCATAGGGGTAATTCCCGGAGTATCATCTATGAACAAAGATGCCCTGGCCAGGGGTCCAGCCGCCATAGTCAGCTGCTGCCAGTCCTTGTCGGCAAGCTGGCCGGTCCTTACCTTTTGCTGGTCCACCATGGCTTCGGCACACAGCATCCTGGTAACAAGCTGTTCCCTGGACATCTCCAGACTGAACACGGCTACCGGAAGCTCTTTCCTTAAAGAAGCATACTGGGCAATGTTTAGGCACAACGCTGTTTTTCCCATCGATGGCCTGGCAGCCACTATTACCAGGTCAGAAGGCTGAAAACCGGAGGTCAGCTTGTCCAGATCGGCAAATCCACTGGGAACCCCAGTGATCCCGCCCTTGTTCTGATGCAGGAATTCTATCCGTTCAAAAGTCTCCATAAGGATACTTTTAAGGTGAGCAAAGCCTGACCGGCTTTTACGCTGGGCCAGTTCAAAAATCATTTGTTCCGCCCTATCAAGCAGCGCCTCTGTGTCCTCTTCACCCTCATAACCCATCTGGGTAATTCTTGTGGATACACTGATAAGTCTGCGCAAAAGGCTTTTTTCCAAAACAATCCGCGCATAGTGCTCCACATTTGCCGACGTAGGTACCGAATTGGCTAGTCCGGCGACATAAGAAACCCCGCCCACCTGGTCAAGCTGCCCTGATTGCTTGAGTTCTTCGGAAAGTGTGATCAGGTCAACTGCTTCATTACGGTTAAAAAGGTTGGCTGCAGCTTCAAAAATATGGCCATTGGCATCACGGTAAAAATCGTCAGGCGTTAGAACCTGAACAGCTTTTACCACGGCCTCCTTGTCAATCAGCATCGCCCCGAGCACCGATTGCTCGGCATCCAGGTTCTGTGGTGGGACTTTTTCCAATGGGATACTCATCCTCGCCCACCTCCTTAAGAAAAACTCTCCTGTCTACGGCAGGTAAGGCAATCAAACAACCAGTTGTTGACCGGCATGCTGGAACAGGTGTGCCAGGGCCTCATCAACATTATCTGCAAGAACAACTTCAATACCTTTAAGGTCAACCGGAACATCCTTGCTGTTCTCACCGGGGACGATTACTTTTTTCATGCCCGCCTGCTTGGCCCCGTAAATCTTTTCAAAGACCCCGCCAACCGGTTTCACCCGTCCCTGAATGGAAACTTCCCCGGTGACGGCAATATCCTGGCGAATCGGCTTGTTTTGCAATGCACTCAAAATTGCCGCTGTAATTGCGATTCCGGCAGATGGCCCGTCAATACGGCCTCCACCAATAATATTCACATGTATATCATAGTTTTCGATATCCTCTCCGGAAAGCCTCCGGATTACTGAAGCCGCGTTAAATACGGAATCCTTGGCCATACTTCCGGCAGTATCATTAAACCTGATGGTGCCTTTACCGTCAGATTTGGCCTTAAAAGCTACAGCTTCTATTTCAATAACCGAACCGACAAATCCGGCAACTCCGAGACCAAATATCCGACCGTTCTCATAGTTGGGTGACCCCTTAACCGTAACATATGGAGACAGCCTGCTGACCTGAGCCACTTCAAGAACGTCTTCCATCCGGACTATAACCGGCCCGGCTTGCACCGCTTCGGCATCGCAGTCCACAACCCCATTAGTTTTATACAAAGCCAGTCCATATGATTCAGCAAGGATATTGACAGCCTTCCTGCCTTCTATGGTATATTCACTGATAGCCTCCGAAATCCCCCCGTCCAGAGTGACCTCCAGCTTGGCGGCTGCATTGATGATGATATCTTCTATGTCTTTGGGGGTCAGCGGCTCAAAATATACTTCGGCACAGCGGGAACGGATAGCAGGATTTATATCTGACGGGTCTCTGGTGGTAGCTCCGATAAGAATAAAATCTGCAGGAGCCCCTTCCTCAAAAAGCTTTTTGATATAATGAGGAACATTTGTATCATGAGGGTCATAATAAGCAGAATCAAATGATACCCGCTTGTCTTCAAGTACCTTCAAGAGCTTGTTCTGCAGGACAACATCCAGTTCGCCGATTTCATCAATAAACAGAACTCCTCCATGGGAATCTGTTACCAAGCCGGGCTTTGGTTCAGGAATTCCCGTCTCCGCCAGATCCCGCCTGGCTCCCTGGTAAATTGGGTCATGCACCGAACCCAGAAGAGGGTTGGTTACATCCCTGGGGTCCCATCTTAAAGTAGTTCCGTCAACCTCTATAAAAGGCGCATCCTCTTCAAAAGGAGTTCCCCTTAATTTCTTCGCCACTTTCAGCGCCAGGCGGGCTGCCGTAGTTTTCCCGACCCCCGGAGGCCCGTAAAGAATTATATGCTGTGGGAAGGGGCAGGCCAGTTTGGCCATCAGAGACTTAATAGCTCTATCCTGTCCAATAATCTCTTCAAAAGAATCTGGTCTTAGCGCTTCAATTGCAGACCTGGAAAGCTTTTTCTGTTCCATCTTTTCCAGAATAGCAAGCTTCTTCAGAGTCTGGGCATTTTCAGGCCCGGCATTTTCCTTGATAATCTGCATCTTGATTTCTTTTACATATTCCTCATGGCGCTGCTGCATTCTTTCGGCAATCTTTTTTTCCAGTTTGTCCTCAACAGACCTCCTGGCAATAATATCTGCAATTTCATCTTCGAGATCATCTATAATCTGAGGTATCTCCTCCATAGTGGGGAGCTTGTCAATTGTCGGGTCCTCAAAAACTATTTTTTGCAGCCCCAACACACGCTCCTCAAACAAATCGGAGCGGAGCAGATTAAGCGCTTCCAGCTTGCCTGCTTTTAAAACAACCTTATCTGACCCGTATATGTTTGTCAGCAATCCATAAAGGGCATTGACCTGCCGCTTTAAGTATTCTTCCTCAGTAAACTTTTCGGCCATTTCAGGCTTGTCAGGCCGGGAAATAAACTTATCCAAAAAATTTTTCATGCTGTTTCCCCTTTCATTTCCTGTTTCTGCAACTATTACGGCTATTCTTCCACGACATGTACATCAATTTTTGCCTGAACCTGTGGGTGCAGTTTAGCTGTGACGGGAAACACTCCGAGAGATTTAATAGGACCTTCCAAGTCCATTTTCTTTTTATCTATATCGATTTTATGCTGGGCTTTCAAAGCATCGGAAATATCCTTGCTGGTTATTGACCCAAACAATCTGCCGGCATCGCCAACCTTAGTGGAAATTTTCACCGTCAGTTTGCCCAGCGTTTCAGCAAGCTTCTCTGCTTCTTCAAGTTTCTTTTCCTTTTTGTGGGCCTCAGAGGCTTTTTTCTGCTGCAGGTCTTTCACATGACCCTGAGTAGCCTCCACGGCAAGCTTCCGGGGCAACAGATAGTTTCGTGCATAACCCTCGGCAACCTCAATAATATCACCTTTTGACCCCATTTTTTTGATATCCTGAATCAGTATTACCTTCATGACTACCTCCTCACTCATCCGCTGACTTACGCCACCTTGTGCGGAATGAAACCAGTGGATCAAACAATCCTATGAGAGTAAACAACACCAGCGTTCCACTGAAATTTATAATAGCTATAATAATAAGCAGCGCTTTAGACCATTTTGGTATCTTCCATTTTCGAAAAAAGTACGTGCCTACAGACAGTCCAATGATAAAAAACAGTGGCGAAGAAATAAAAACCATATTCTTTCCGATAGCTGCCACTGCGCCTAGTTTGTAATAGTCCCCGGCAAGGCTCATTACCAGTCCGGCAATCAGAACCCAGACAGAATACCATGGTATCTGCCAACTGCTAAAGGGAGGCAGGCTGTCTATTTTATAATTTAACCTGCGCATTACCCTGACGGCAACTATATATGTGAAAAAAGCCCGAACAACAGCCACAATAGCCAGAGTGCTTGGTATTAGCACCAGAGTAAGCCTGATTGCTGTTTCCACCATAGCACGGGCCTGGTTCATATCCATCCCGAGACCTGTGTAGAGTGAGACAAATTGCTCTACATGTGCCCTGAGTTCCTGCTCTGTAGGAACAATCAGCACATCCATGAGGTAGAAATAACCCAATACCGTAATCAAATCTGAAATGATGGAAACAACCACTCCGACTACAAGAGTAGTTCCCGGTGATTTCTTATATTTAAACAACATGGCATATGCTGCTGCCAAAGGGGCCAGTTCCATAAGTAAAATTAGTGTCATAACAGGTCCTGCGATCAGAGCTGTAATAAAAAAAGTTGCCCCAACTGTAAGGAGACCGGTTCTGAGATCATACCTCTTTGTAATAACAATTATCGGAATCCCCCAGATAAAATCAACCAGGAACTTAACAGGCAAAAACCAAATGGCTAGAGCCCCGATAACCGCTGTAATTAAAGCCATAAAAGCTCCTTCTACAAGCGGGCTCAGCCTCTGCTGCTCAGTCAATTATTTCACCTCTTTTTTGTCACCTTTGTACCTGAGCAATGCCGTCAGGTCCCCGTACCAATCTTCTAATTCGTGCTGTTCTCTGATAGCTTTTCTTATTTTGCTTTCTACCCTTATGTCAAGTTGAGCAAAACTTACACCCAGCCTGCGAGCCATCACATAAACAGTCATAACCATGCTTGCCAAGGCGTCTTCAACGGCTTCCTGGCTGTTTTTCATCATCGCTTTGAACAAAGCAGCAACAGCAGTTACCAGTTCCGTTTTCAGCCATTCGATAACCCTAATGTTTTTGGCAATGTCGATTCCCTGGTTAATTAAGGGCATACCAAGACCCCCTTTTTGATATTCTGCTAACTATTCTGCAAACACTTTTGGTTTTCCTTCAAAGATACCGAATCAATTTATTCCAGACCAGTATCTTCAACCCTAATAGTCAGGAAGGGGAGCACCAGGTGCTCCCCTTAAACATCCATGTTTTATTATTCTGCAGTAAATGGCAGTAAAGCCATATGACGCGCCCTCTTAATAGCTATGGTAAGCTGGCGCTGATGTTTGGCACAGTTTCCAGAGATACGGCGCGGCAGGATTTTGCCGCGTTCTGTAACGTATTTTTTAAGCTTTCCGCCATCTTTATAATCAATAGCTTGGACCTTATCTATACAGAATGAACAGACCCTTTTCCGGGGTCTTCTGCCTCGGTCACGTTTCATTTTATCCCTCCTAAGGCTAAAAGTGACAATCGATTGTCAATAAGTTTCTTAAAACGGTATGTCATCATCAGAAAAATCAATTTCTTTGCCCATAATACCGGAACTAGCTGAACCAGCCGAACTAGCTGAGCTGCTGGCTGAGCTATCCCTGGGGCTTAAAAAGCGCACCGTATCAGCTACTACCTCGGTAACCCAGCGGCGCTGACCGTCCTGTCCCTCGAAGGTACGAATTTGAAGCCGACCGTCCACCGCTGCCAATTTTCCCTTTGCAAGATAGTTAGCACAGTTTTCAGCCTGGGTTCCCCATACGACTATGCTGATGAAGTCTGCTTCACGTTCGCCCTGCTGGTTTTTAAAGGGCCTATCAACTGCCAGGGTAAACCCGGCAACTGCCTTGCCATTTGGCGTATACCTCAACTCGGGGTCCTTTGTTAACCTGCCGATAAGTACAATACGGTTTAACACGAAAAAATACCCCCTTGGCCGTTCTATCCGGTCTCTGCAAATATCCCGGAAATTAATCTTCTTCACGAAGAATCATAAACTTAACAATTTCGTCTGTAATGCGGAAAACACGGTCTAACTCTGATGCGGTTTCAGGTACACCATTGAACTTCATCAAGACATAATACCCTTCCCGGTTATGCTTGATTTCGTATGCGAGTTTGCGTTTTCCCCACTTATCGAGGCTGGCAACTTCTCCACCATTGTTTTCAATCAGGCTCTTAAATTTTTCGATAACAGCTTCTGTTTGTTCTTCTTCCAACGTTTTGATAATGTACAACACCTCATAAGCTCGCATAGCTATTCACCTCCTCCCTGCGGACTAGCGGCCCCACCATTAAAAGTGGAGCAGGGCTGTAAAACGAGACCTCAGGGGCCTCGATGCACTATTATATCACATTAGTCGGATGATGGCAAGAATTAACGATTTTTAAAACTCTTCCGGTAAGTTAACTGTTAGACCCGGGGAATCTGAAGTGATACTTTATTGGACTGGGCCAGTCCAAAAGCATATCGTTTTCCCGGGGACAAGGGCCGCCATTATGTATCAGCAGGGGGACCCCGTCCTCTCTTCTGGTATCGGAAACAATACCAATATGCCACAGCGGCGGGCCATATACAACTATGTCCCCACCCTGCCACTGGATAAGGTTTTCATGGTCATAGTGCCTGATTTCGGTTGTCAGACTATCGGCATGCCGTTCAAAAAAAGAAACCAGGTTGGGTACTCTTCTGAAATCAATATTGGGGTCAGGTCTGCCTTCTACTCTTGGGTAAGCCCTGGGGTTTCTGCGGATATCCTCATCGACCATATCCTTGAGGTTGTAACCGGCATCTTTGAAAGCCCGCCAGATTACATCAGTACAAACCCCTTCATTCTCGGGAGGATAACCCCCGCTGTAATACGCGCTGGTATAACCCGGTCCTCTCTCCACTTCTGCCCTGCCGCCGGCAACTATGTCCTCAAGGTCATCAAGGCCGTCATTATCCGTATCTTTTTCTGAAAATATCCGTTCTATATCCACTTGCTCCCTTACCGGCCTTTCATCTTGAGCCGGGAAATTTCCCGAATCATTTCCCCCATTACCCGGTGGCGGTAACCCGCTGCCTGCTTGGGACACACACCCGGCAAAGATTCCGCTGCCTATAAAAAAAACAACTGCCAGGCTTAAAAACAAGGCATTTCTTTTCACTTATGGCACCACATTTCTTGCTATTTACTCTTGCATTTTTACCGTTTTCCATTACCATTGCTATTACCATTTTATCACTGAAGCAAGACTATGAACAGGCTATACGGTAATATATACTGCCTCAAATACCTGCTAAAAGGCTTTCTCCTCGAACAGTTGCAGGAATTTGTCGTTTACTGTCGAATAACATATTCTATCCAGTTGTTGGAATAATTGCCAAAGGGGGGATTTATCTATGTCCGCCAATCCATATATGCGAACTATTGCCAAAGGCACCGTGCTCTTCCTGGAAAAGGCTCCCGGACACGAGATGTTTATTGTATTGAAAGGTTCTGTGGAACTAAGCACCATATCCAACAAGCGAAAAGTAATCCTTACCCACATCCCACAGGGAGGCTTTTTCGGGGAAATGTCCCTCCTGGGAGGAGAACACCGGGGATATTCAGCCATAGCTTCCGACAATTCCGTCCTGCTCATCATTAACAGGGATAATTTTGATGAAATTGCCGCTACCAATCCCCAGCTTATCTTCCGCATTATGCAGGGCTTATCCGCACGTATCAGCGATTTAACTAGCCGTCTCAAGAATGCAGGCATTACCGGGTATTCGCTTTGGGGGCAGGAACATGACAAAGATTCGGACAGAAATGCCGATACTCCGCCCGATGATGAGAAATCTGTGCCCGGAGACGCTGACACTGCCAGAGGACCGTCAACAACAGAAACTTCCCCGGTTTTTGGAGTCGGAAAACTGAACAGTGATAAGGCTGTTGCCCGCGACAACCCCGCTGTTGTCGAACAATATACCTTTAATAAAAAAGTAAAATGCCCGGTATGTAACAATAATTTTGAAACCCTTACCATCAGGGACAGTCGGCTGAAACAGGTTGACAGAACAGAAGAACTAAGGGTGCTTTATGAAGATATAGACCCATTAAAATATAATATATGGATGTGTCCCGAGTGTTTTTATGCCATGCGGAGAACGGAATTTGACAAACTTAACGGTATTCAGAAACAGAAACTGGCCAACCTAACCGAACAACGCAAATCCCGATTCACTCCAAATTTTAAGAAAATATATACCCGGGGTTTTGCCATTAATGCTTACCTGATTTCAATTGACTGCTGTGACGGGTTTATTAAAAGCGAAGGTATTGATGAAAGAATTGCCGGCATGTGGTTAAATGTTGCCTGGCTCTATGATGATATGGATGAGCCTGACAAGGCTGGGGAAGCCCGGAAGAATGCACTGGAAAAGTTCAAGCTTGCCTATATGTCAGGCCACAGGTCTGAGGGACAGGACCAGAAGATAGAGTATCTGGTAGGTCGGCTGGCTTTTGGCCAGGGTAATGTCAAGGAAGCTAGGGAATACTGGTTCAGGGCTAACAGTCGGCGGAACGGGGTCCCACTTCTCAAAGAATTAGCCCGGGACGGGCTTGATATGTTAAAAGAGGTGGAACAGGAAAAAGAAAGTACTTGATGGGTACCCCATAATTAATGGGAGATATTCTGTAAAATAACAAATTATAAGAGGGGCAGATAGATTCCTCCACGACGGCAACAATTCCGCTTGGTCCCCAATTCGTTACCGTCGTCTCACACTAAAAACCAGCGTGAGACTCCGACGAATCGGGGAGGCCCCTGACCGGCTCCCGCATTCGCGGCTCGCCGACAAGCGGACATCAGACTCGTCGTTCCGGAACATATCTGCCCCTCTCACTATTTAACAATTTAAGAAACCATCCAATTACATTCTATGGGGACAGCCCCATCAAGTACTTTATTATCGGCAGCTGCTTTTTATACAATAGATTTATACATTGAAGCGGAAATAGACCACATCGCCGTCTTTCATGATATATTCCTTGCCCTCAAGGCGGACCTGTCCCTTCTCCTTGGCCTGATTCTGAGAACCTGCAGCCATCAAGTCGTCATAGGACACTATCTCTGCCCTGATAAATCCCCGCTCAATATCAGTATGGATTTTACCTGCAGCCTGCGGAGCCTTGGTACCGCTCCTAATGGTCCATGCCTTTACCTCCTGGGGACCGGCGGTAAAAAAGGTCAGCAGACCAAGCAAGCGGTATCCCGCTCTGACCAACCTATCCAGCCCGGATTCATGAAGACCCAGATCAGCAAGAAACTCCACCTTTTCTTCATCTTCAAGTTCAGCAATTTCGGCCTCGATTTTCCCACAGACCACTACTGCTTCCGAGTTCTCCAATGCTGCAATCTTCCTGACTTCCTCCACCAGACGGTTTCCTTGAGCGTCGGGCAGGTCATCCTCACTTACATTGGCCACATACAGCACCGGTTTGGAGGTCAAAAAATTAGCATCCTTTAACAAAACCTGTTCTTCGGGCTCAAGCTCAACACTTCGTACCGGCATACCTGCATCCAGGGCTTCCTGAATACGTTCCAGCACTTTCAGTTCTGCCCCATACTTTTTATCATGAGTTTTCATCATTTTCCGAGTCCGCTCAAGCCGCTTATCCATGGTTTCCAGATCCGCCAGGACCAGTTCCATATTAATTGTCTCAATATCCCTTGCCGGGCCGATATCGCCTTCCACATGAGTAACGTTGGTATCCTGAAAACACCTGACCACATGGACTATGGCATCTACTTCCCTTATATGGGACAGGAATTTGTTGCCCAAGCCCTCGCCTTTACTGGCTCCTTTCACCAAACCGGCAATATCCACAAACTCCGTCACAGTTGGAACAACCTTTTGAGGCCTGACCATTTCAGCCAGCCTGTCCAGTCTTTCATCAGGCACTTCCACAACCCCGACATTGGGGTCTATGGTACAAAAAGGGTAGTTGGCCGCTTCGGCTCCTGCCCTGGTGATTGCATTAAAAAGGGTTGATTTGCCTACATTGGGCAACCCTACGATTCCTAGCTGCATTAAAGGTTCATCCTTTCTTGTCAGACAAAGTCATTCAAATATAACCAATATAATATACCCCAGACTTCAGTAATTGTAAATATATTTGGCCAAATTTAATGTGGATTTTTAGTATTTGAAAATTCTTACTGCCAAGGATATTAACCTCCTACTCTCGTCTTACCGCTGCCATCTAAGCGTATCCGGTAAACAGGATATACATTACTTTCAACCCAGTTGCATTGGTAGAAAATCCAATCTCCAACTATTCCTAGACGATAGGCATGTACGTCACTCAATTTCGTTTTCTGTGTTCCGTCCAATTTCATTCTATAGAGTGCACCATTGTCTTTATATTCCCAAAAACACACCCACTCACCAGAAATATTCATCTGAGAAGGTACCGAGTTACTGGATATCTGGACTTTTTCTGTTCCGTCTGATTTCATCCTATAGAAACCGGGGTTATCACAATAATAATCAGAGCAATAAAAAATTGTGTCTCCGACAACATCAAAACCGGCATAGGGTATCATTTCATTTAAAATTTTTGATCTCTCCGTACCATCGGTTTTTATTTTCCATAGCCCATTTTGAAAATATTCACTCTCCCAGTTATAAGGCGTCTGGTAATAAATCCATCCGTTGCTTACACAAATATTATAAGGCTCTGCCAATTGATCACCAATTCTTGTTCTTTGGGTGCCATCAACTTTGATTTTTGATAGCTGATTATGTTCATTTACATAATAGATCCAATTGCCTGCCACTGCCAGCCAGTTTAGTGATTTCTCAGTGCTGATTTTGGTTCTGCCGGAACCGTCAATTCGTATCTTATAAATATCAAATATTGTTTCATCGAAAAGGGAATCCCCAATCCTGGTTTTCCGAGTTCCGGAAGGAGTCGCATAGTAAATCCAGTTTCCGATGAAATTTATTGAAAAAGGGATGTCGTTGCTCAGCTTGGTTTTGTTTAATCCATCAAACTTGCTTTTATATAGTCGATCATTATCAAACGGATTATAGAATACCAGCCAGTCTCCATACTGGGCATAAGCCGCATCGTTCATTAAGTTACCGGTACTGTTACCTATTCCCGTACACTGGAATATCAATTCATCAATGATTCCTGAATCCAAAATGGGATCCAGGATGTTGTCCTCATTACTTATAACAATTAATCCACTGTGAAAAAAGACTTTTCTATTCAAGGCTTCTGCCAAAGCTCTTAGTGGTATGTAAGTCCTTCCCTGCCTTAACTCTGCCGGAACATTCAGAGTAGAAACTTTATTGTTTACAATCATCTCTTCATTTCCGAGTGTTATCTTTACTATTATGTCACCCAAATAAACTGTTGCAGTATTGCTCTTTGAATTCCAGTCCACTTTAGCCCCCAGGCTTTCTGATACAAATCTTAATGGCAATAAGGTTCTTCCATTTTTTACAACAGGAGTTATTTCAGCGTCAGACAGATCAATGACCCTTTTCTCACCATTAACGAGTGCCATGGGGCTGTCAAGATAAAAAACAGCTGCCTCTTTTACTTTAATTAAGACATCATCAGTAAGATTGTCTTGGGCTAGAGCTGTTCCCGAATAAAAAAGACAGCTTAAAAATACCAGTATCAAGGATAGCAATCTTTTAATATACAATTTAATTCCCCCCAAATTAGTTATTTAAATCATCCCTAGCCTATATTCCAAAAAACAGCTGCCTTAAATACGGTTGTCCCCTAGTCCGTCCATTCATTTCGGCCGACCATACCGGCTATACCCATTATATTCCATTTCAATAGCCGTTGTCTAGGCATTGCCCCCTCAAGTTAAATCAAAGGAAAAAATAAAACAGCCTTTATAATAAAAGACTGTTACAATGCCTTACTTACCACCGTATCCTGAAATTTATTTCGGGTTCCCGGCAGCCTGAATAACCTTTTTTACTCCCTTTTCAAACTTGGGCCGCGGCAGCATAAGCTGACGCCCACAGCCCAGGCACTTAATTCTGAAATCCATTCCGGTGCGGGTCACTTCCCAGCGGTCATTGCCGCAGGGGTGAGCCTTTCTCATCTGAACAATATCACCAACCTGATATTTATGTGTTTTAGCTGTCTCCATGATATTCAGCCCCGCTTCCCGGCACACCGGCAGTATCTCGAATATCTTCAGCGCCCCCCGTAATGATAACCTGGCGGGGATACGGAATTTCGATGCCCTCCCGGTCAAAGGCCTCTTTAAACCTCTTGCGCAGCTCACGTTCTACGCGCCACTGCTCCATTGGCCTGGTTTTGGCCACCGTCCGGATAACAACTTCACTTGGGCCCAAGGCGACTACCCCCAGGACTTCCGGTCCTTCTGCTATAACATCCCCAAATTCGCCGGCAAGCTCGATAGCTGTCTTTTGCATAACATCAAGAGCCTTGTCAATATCTTCTTCATAGGCAATTCCGATTTCAACCAGAGCTCTCATGTTTCCCCTGCTGAAGTTGGTGACAGCAGTAATCTGTCCATTGGGGATAATATGATATTCTCCGCCCCAGTCTCTCAACTTAGTTACACGGAGTTCAATTTCTTCAACGAAACCCGAAAAACCGCCGGTTGTGATATATTCACCCACTACATATTGATTTTCCAGCAGTATAAAAAACCCTGTGATAACATCCCTGACCAGACTCTGGGCGCCAATACCAAGAGCCACCCCCAGGATACCCGCACCTGCCAGGAATCCTTTGAGGTCAGTACCTGTAAGCTGTGCAATCTGTCCTAATACGGTAAACCCAACAATAAAATAGACAGCATACCTTAATATACTCTTGGCAAGTGTCTTTAAGGTGAGCAGCCTTCGTTCATCAAAATAAAACTTTTGGTCCCGCGGCTTAAGAATGCGGTTGATAATCATGTCTCCGGTCTTAATCAGCACAAAAGCTAAAATAATAGTACCGGCTATAGTTCCGCCAAACTTCAGCAGTTCGTCTTTATAAGCAAAGACCTTTTCAGTTTGCAGTGACAGACTTTCCATGTTCATCCTGACTATTTTCTCCTCTTTATAAACCGTATTTATTTGACAAGGTGATGGGCTTTATTTATACCTGATTATTATACTTGCTCCGTCGCCCTCAATTTCCCTAATTATTTCCTGCGCTTTTTCAGCAGAAGGGTGTCCTTTAATAAGCGCTGTTTCCCTAATAACTTTCAAGCCCTCAGAACCCATACTACGAAGGGCATCTAAGGTCATAAACCTGACGATACCGTCATGGTGGCTGAGCATTCCGCCCAGATAACCCGTTACTTCTGGCCCGCCAATCTTCCCAAGGGATCTGACGGCCTGGACAACTACTTTCACTTCAGGTTCTCCCAGAGCCTCTACGAGGGATGGGATAGAATTCTTGTTCCCAATTTTACCCAGAGCTCTGGCTGCTTCCAGCCTGACATTCATCGCTTTATCGCTCAGGGCATACTGCAAGGCCGAAACTGAAGAGGGCTCGCCTATTTCCCCCAGGATTTCTATTAAATACCCTCTAAAAACAGAATCATCATCCTCCAGAGCAGCCAGTAAGGCCGGCACGGCGCTCTGACCCAGAGCTACCAATACTTCTGCCGTTCTGGCCGGCAGCCACCGGTTAGGTTCTTTTAGTGATTGGACCAACGACCCTGCAATAGAAGCATCGCCCATACTTTTCAGGGCTTCAGCTGCTGCCAGCCGTACCTCTTCACGCTTATCTGCCATCGCCATGAACAACGGCTCGGTTAAAGTACCCCTGATTAGTTTCTGCTTTTCAGCGGGGTAACCTTTGATTTCCCGGGTAATCTGCTCTATGACTGCGAAATTTCTCTCCCTTACATGCCGTTCCAACTCGCCGATGTCATCAGAATTATAATTCGGGTGGAGCCCTGAACCCACCACCTCGGCAGAGTCAACAGGAATTGAGCTCTTGCCTGCCGCCTTCCAGAAAAACAATCCCGCAACAAGGATTACTCCCAATATGAGCAGCGTGATTCCATATAAAGAAACCATTAAACCATTCACCCTCATTCATATCCCCAAATGCTTGTAAATACTTTCGACGCATCCAGGATAAATCCTTTTAAAAAAAATCCAGCCCAATGGCTGGAATAAGTTAACTTTTGAAAAAAGCCTTATATGCCTCATAACACATATAGATATCCGCCTTGTGAGATATCTCCACAGGTGCGTGCATGCTTAACAGCGGCGGGCCGCAGTCCAGCACATTCATTCCATAGTGGGCCATAAACTGGGCTATAGTACCACCCCCGCCTTGGTCTACTTTACCAAGTTCACCTGTCTGCCAAACAATTTTGTTGTCATTAAATATCCTTCTGACCTCGGCAACAAATTCCGCATTGGCATCACTGGTAGAGTATTTCCCCGCTGTACCGGTATACTTTGTAACTACAACTCCATTGCCGAGCCGAGCGGCATTATACTTATCGTGGGTACCTTCCCATCCCGGGTCAATACCTGCACTGACATCGGCAGACAGGGCCTTCGCATTGGCCAAGGCCTTCCTGCAGTATATCTCGTCATAATCGCCGGTAATCAGATATAATAGTTCGGCAACCGTATTCTCTAGAAATCTGGCTCTCATTCCCGTGTTGCCGGTACTGCCTATTTCTTCCTTATCAACAAATACTGCCAGCGCTGTATGAACTGGATTCTGGCACTCCAGCAAGGCCTTCATTGAAGTGAAGGCACAAATTCGGTCATCCTGACCATATGCGCCAACCATGCTGCGGTCAAGGCCTACATCCCTGGCGCGGGCCGCCGGTACCAGTTCCAGTTCCGCACTTATCAGGTCTTCTTCCTTGATACCATACTTTAGCTGCAAAAGTTCCAGTACAGCCAATTTGACTCTTTCCCTGGCCTTTTTTTCCTCAAAAGGCAGAGTCCCGGCAAGTATGTTAAGGGCTTCGCCAGTTACAGCTTCTCCGAGTTTTTTCTTTAGCTGTTCTTTGGCCAGATGTGGCAGCAGATCTGTTATTACAAACACCGGGTCATTCTCCGCTTCACCTATCTGGATATTTATCTTTTCTCCCGTTTGCCTGATAACTACCCCATGAATCGCCAGGGGATGAGAAACCCATTGGTACTTCTTGATTCCCCCGTAATAATGAGTCTTTAGAAATGCTATTCCCTGGTCCTCATAGAGAGGGACCGGCTTTAAATCAAGCCGGGGTGCATCAAGGTGAGAACCAATCAAATTGAGGCTCTTCCATACCGGTTCTTTACCAATAACTATAAGGGCGACATTTTTATCGCGATTTACGGCATAAACCTTGTTCCCCGGTTTAAGCTTCTTACCGCGGTCCATCAGCTCCTCCAGGGAAACATAACCCTCCTTTTCAGCCAGGTTAACTATTTCGGCAACCGCTTCCCGTTCAGTTTTGGCTTTATTGAGAAATTTCTTATATTCTTCGGCAAACTTCTGCGTTTCCTCCCGCTCCTGAGGGGATAAGGTATCCCAAACAACCCTCTGCTCAAAGCTCAGTTCATTCCGGAGCTCCTTCCAGCGCTCTTTTAATTCTTTCCCTTCCTTTTCCATGAAACCCTCCAGTTCATAAGAATACACTTTTACTATTTTATGTACAAACACCTAAAATAAAACCATGCCGGTATTAAAAAAATCCGTTCAGTAAGCTCATTATTCTTTCCACAGCGATAGAACCGGCCATTATATCTGCCAGGGGGCTTTCATTTCCCTTCATGGCCCCCATTGAAGCCAGGGGAGTAAGTAAAATAACGATTGCACCGACTGTTAGCAGGCCTCCACCCATACTAAGGACAGAGCCGCTTATTTTATCAATAAAGTTTATCGGTTTCGGATTAACCCCGGTAAACAACTTGGGGATAACTATCCTGAACAAAATAGAAAGCAGCGTATATATTAGTACAAAGCTGATGGCATTCAGGATAAAGCCGCTTACTGTATATGTTATGCCCTCGCCAAGTGTGTTCACTCCGCTGCTTAGCGGCACTTCTGCAATTTTACTGATAATGTCCTCCATGATGTTGTGAAACAACTCGGGAAGCTGGTAACTTTCCAAGATGCCCGTGGCTTTATCAAAGGCCACATCAGTGATTTCAGTCTGAAATGATGCCGCCGGAATAGCCATCTTCTTTGCTATCCAAGGAGAGAGTACTTCTCTCAACCGCATTTCATTTCCCAAAAAAAGGGCCAGCGGCTGATACAGCGCCATGGCTCCAATCAACCCTGCCACATAGCCTGCCACCCGGGAAACCGTGGCAAATAAACCTTTTTGGTAACCCCGGTATGCGCAATATCCCAGAATTATAACAAAAATGATGTCAAGAACGTTCATTAAACCACTCCTGTTTTCCTATTTTACGGTCTTTTCCTTCAAGTTGTTATTTACCCACTCAGTCAACCATTCAGTCCATTGGTCCATACCCTGCCCGGTACGAGCCGAAACCTCAAAAATCTTTATCCCGGGGTTAATTATTTGGATATCCTGACGCAGCGCTTGGAGGTCTACATCAGTAAATTCCAATATATCCATCTTATTCAGGATAACCGCCGCTGACTCCCGGAAAAGCAGGGGATATTTCATCGGCTTGTCATCTCCCTCGGTAATACTGAGGACTGCAATTTTGAGGTCTTCACCAAGGTCAAATTCAACGGGGCATACCAGGTTTCCCACATTTTCGACAATCATCAGATCAAGCCCGGGTAAGTCAAACTTATTGAGCGCCCCTGATACCATTTTAGCATCGAGATGGCAGGCCCCGCCGGTATTTATCTGTTCCACAGGAACCCCGTGTTTTTCAATTCTTTTGGCATCCTTACTGGTATAAATGTCTCCTTCAATCACTGCCAGCCTGACCTTTCCGGCCAGAATATCTATTGTTTTTTCCAAAACCGTTGTCTTTCCGGAACCTGGGGAACCCATTATATTTATCGCAAAAACGCCGCTTTTCCTAAACAAGCTCCGGTTCACCAGCGCTTTTTGCTCATTTGCGCTGAGGATACCGGTATTTACTTTAATCTCCAACTCCATCCACCTCCAGGCTTTCCACGTACAATTCCCGACCGGAAACCACTTCCATGCCAAGGGATGAGCAGCCGGGACACATAAAAATGTGTTTTTCTGTTTTGCCTTCCCATCCGCAGCCCCGGCATCTCGCTATCAGAGGCACCTCCTTGATGACCAGTTCGGCGCCCTCAACCGAAGTTCCTTTGGCATATACTTCAAAGGCCGCTTCCAGGGCCTCAGGCACTGCATTGGTCATTTCCCCGACAACTAAGGTCACCCTAGTGACGTTTTTTTCCGGCAAGTCTTCCGTATTCTCCCTGATTATTTCAAATACACCTGCCATTAAGGCCATTTCGTGCAAAACAGTCCCCCCATATCTCTAAAACACCTCAGGTTCTTCACCTTCAAATTCCCCAGCTACCGGCTGCATATATATTCCTTCCGGCAGATACCCCGTAATCATGGACTTTATGACCGTCCATCCACCTATAATGGAAAGGTAAACATGAAGAGCAACGGTTAGGATAAATACCCAAGTAACGGCAAAATGAACCTGCCTGACAACCACCGGTCCCCCCAGGGCTCTAACATATGCTGCCAACCCCTCAGTAAAGTAGAGTCCGAACCCTGTAATGGCCTGTACCAGAACCAAGACTGCCCAGGCATTGTAAAGCAGCTTTTGGCCTGCATTATATTTTCCTGCTACGGGAGGCTCTTTACTTAAAAAAAGATAATACCTGAACAAGGACGGGAAGCCCCTAATATCCCGCAGCCGGAACATTAATTCACGGTAATCCTTGCTTACCCATGAATAGTATATTCTTATCAAGATGCCATAAATAATAAGATACATGGCAATAAAATGTGTTTTTCGGGCAATATCCATGTTGGCAAAAAGCGCAAAAAGCTCCGGATCCCTTATATACATGCCCGATGTGGTTAGCAGGCCTATATTTGCAGCATTTATCCAGTGCAGTATACGGGCTGGCATGGTATGACAATATATTTCGGTTGCCAATACAGGTCACCTCTCCTGTTCCCGTTAAAATGACCGGGCAACCCGAAACACCTCTATAGGGTTTTCCGGATTAACCACTGTTAGCCCGATAAGGGCCTGCTCCAGTGGACCCATGCTATTATCGGCCGTTCGCGGACAGAGATTCCATGAAAATGAGTCCATGGCATTATATGCTTCAATCTTACCGTCACTTAATGAAACGTAATGAATAACCGAACCCTGGGAAGCCTCCGCGGCACCTACTCCCTGACCCGCTTCCGGCATCTCAGCCTCTACAGTCAGCGGTCCATCCGGTTCATATTCATCTATCCAGGCAGATATTTTGGTCACCAACGCCTTAGTCTCCTCAAGACGGGCCTTAAAACGCCCCATAACGGAAAAAGCGCTCGCCCCCATGGATGTGATGACAGGGTTTCCTGATAACAGCATTCGCGCAGGAGCCCCTACCTCACAGGTCTTCTTATCATATAAAGCACCCTTCACCCAGGAATATCCTCCCTGTTTATCAGGCGAAACCCGAAACGGTCCTGCCAGGGAACTGCTCCCTGAGCCTGCTGTCTCAAACCAGGACCCGGCACAATCCACAGTTATTAAATCAGTATCCAGCAGCTGATTTCCTGAAATACCAGTTCTCACTGAACCAGAGATCATGTATTCCCCCAGCCCGTTTCCCGGAAATTCACTTACCGTTAACAGGCGTCCTTCTCCCTTACCCATATTATACCAATCAGGATACGCTTTTTCCAGGTCTCCCAGATCAACGGTATAATTGTTGTTTATGAACCTGCCGACCTCCCCAAGAATCGATCTTAGCTTGAGTAAGTCTGCTATATTTAAATTCCGGGTAATCCCACCGAAAACAACATTGCAGATGTGGGGCGCTTTTCCTGCCACGATACCCGTCATGGTATGAATCAGACTGCGAATCTCAAGTGCCTTCCAAACATTAACCGCAATTCTGTCTGCAGCAGCAGATAAGAGCCGATAGTCCCTGTCCCGCAGATGCTCCGCAGCACCTGACCTTAGAGGCACATAGTCAGGCACGGCGTTTTGGTAAAAGTGTGCCAAATTACCGTAAATCATATCCAGCGCCAGCAGGATATTTCTAACCAACCGGGCGTTTGGAGGAACCGAGACCCCGGCTATACCCTCTAAAGCTCTGACTGCAGCAACGGCATGTGAAATAAAGTCTATTCCGCTGCACCGTTGTGTCAACTGGACAGCATCCAGAGGGTCTTTGCCCTTAAGCGTCTTTTCAAAATCCCAATAATATGTGGTCCCTGTTTTTGCAGATATTACCTTGCCAACATCTGTTTCTAATTCTAGTCTTATAGGCCTTATGCCCCTGTTCAGAGGATGAATAACCAGTAATTCCGCCATTATTTATCATCCCCCCGGCTGTTCTTTTTGCCAATTCGCCCGGAAAAGTAGTTTCCAGCTAAATGAACCGCAAACCCTGCAGCCGTAACCGCACCTGCCGTGATACCGATGGCATCGGCAGTTGATGTAATTCCTGGTCCCTTTATTTCGGGCATTCGTTTATAGAAAGGCATAGTCAAATCAGGGAAACTGGGGTCAGTACATCCGATACAGGGAGCATTTGCATTGACACACCATGATGATGCCCCGTTCCACAGCCTGGTAGGACAATCACCATGAGCCAGTGGGCCCTTACAGCCAATCTGCAGTAAACATCCTTCTTCACCGTACTTCCTGGCAAAGATACTGTTGTCAAAATACTGCCTTCTGGGACAATTATTATGTATCAGGCCTTGGAAAAATGTTTTGGGCCTGCCATAATCATCAAGCTCCGGCCTGCCAAACAGCAGCAGATGAGCAAGGGTTCCTACTATCCAATCCGGATGAGGCGGGCAGCCGGGAATATTAATAACCTTGCTCACCTCTATAAGTTTTTCCAATCCCACACATTCCGCATCATTGGGCTCCGCAGCAGAAATCCCTCCAAAGGAGGCACACGAACCAACGGCAACTGTGGTCTCGGCAAGTTCCCCCAGTTTCTCCAGCAGCTCTATAAGGGTAACCTTTTTCCCCCGGGAGTCTTGCCCGATAATATGGAAGTTTCCATGATCAGCTGTTGGAATAGCCCCTTCCACAACCAGGATGAACTTTCCGCTGTTTTTTTGGGCTGTGTCCACAAGATAATCTGGAAGGAACCTAACAGTTTCCGCCGCCAGCCCCGGGTGATATGAAATATTTATAATTTCATCAAGTACTTCCTTTATATTGGGATGAACCGAATTCATCAGGGAAGACGAACATCCGTTACAGGCAGAACCCTGAATCCAAAGCACAGGTGGACTGCCCTGAACCGTTTTTTGAAACGCCTCTCCAATTGCCGGAACCCACACCTGGGAAATCCCGAGGGCTGTAACAGATGCTGTACATAGTTTTATAAATTGTCTGCGGCTAAAGCGTTTCATTTATGACCTCCGCCCACATTACAACTGGATTTTAAAACTTTTTTCGACAAATGAGCCGAAAACTCCTTTTTTAGCCATTTAAGTATAATTTGATTTTAATGTACATATAAATATCTCGGATAATTACTTTTTAAAATCTCGGATAATTGCTTTTAATTTTCCCGGATTACTACTTTCTGGAGGTCAGTATGCACCTTTTCCCATCTGTCCAACGGAGCAGTCCGACACATGTAAAGATACATGTTGAGGACAAAGAGGCATTAAATAAGTTTGCCGCCGCATTCTCACAACAAATCAGAAAAAACATTTCCCCGGATCGCCCCCGGGTTATTGTTTGTATCGGTACAGACAGGTCAACAGGGGACAGTTTGGGTCCTTTAGTGGGAAGCAGCCTGCTGGAGACCAACCATAAATTTTTTAAGGTTATGGGAACACTTGAAAGCCCTGTACACGCAACCAACCTGTCAACTTACATGAGTGTGGTGGACCAGTTAAGAAACCCTTTTGTGGTGGCTATAGACGCTTGCCTTGGCAGCGTAGACAGCGTTGGCTATATAAACATAGGGGAAGGTGCTCTTAAACCAGGCGCTGGTGTTAATAAACACCTGCCGCCGGTAGGCCACCTCCACATTACGGGAATCGTTAATGTTGGCGGATTTATGGAGTATTTTGTGCTTCAGAATACCCGTCTCAATATTGTAATGAAGATGGCTAAAATTATTAGCCGCGGAATCCATGAAAGCAGCACAATGGTTGATATGGAACAGCACTGTATAAAAAACATCGACTGAACTGCTTATTTTTTTGGGGCTGTCTGCAAACAATACCAGTACAACCCTGAAGGAGTCAGGTTTTTCTGAAGTCCAGCTAGACAGGATCAGCAGGTACGGAGTTTCCAATAACGCCGAATACAATAATCCCATTGCCGGCCGGGCTGAATCACTTACCGGCCTGACACTGTTTTCGGAAGCACAGACAAACCAAATACAGGTAAAAAACGAGGTCTATGATGACCCCGTTTTTGTTTTGCCATTATTCTCCTCTAATAACTGAATTACTTCATCATCTGTAGTCTGGGTGAAATCCCTGTAAAATTGTCCTACAGCACTGAAATTTTCTGCTATATGCAGACAAACCAGGTCATCAACCATTTCTTTCAAAACCCCGGCTGTATCTGCAGGCATAACCGGAACAGCCAATACCAGTCGGGATGGAACCGCTTTTCTGAGTGATTTGAGGGCAGCCTTTACTGTAAATCCGGTAGCAATCCCATCATCAACCACGATTACCGTTTTTCCCTGCAAATCATGTGCAGACCTGCCCTTTCGGTACACACTTTCCCTGCGGTGAATCTCTTCAGAGACTGAAGCGGCCAGGTTTTCTGCCTGTTTCTGCGAAACCTCCAATACTCTTAGCATATAGTCATCTGTAATAATGGTCCCATCAGGAGCAACTGCGCCAATAGCCACTTCAGGATTGTGTGGAGCGCCGATTTTCCGCGGAATAATTACATCCATGGGTGCTTCGAGGACTTGGGCAGCTTCGGCAGCCACTACAATACCGCCCCGTGGTATACCCAGGACTATCACATTTTCACCTAGGTATTTTTTTAATACAGAGGCAAGTTTTATTCCGGCATCTTTACGGTCTAGAAAAAGCACTAATTATCCCTCCAACCGGCCAAATCGGTGGTTGATTAGAGTAACCACCTGTGCCGGGGAATGGCTGTGGGCATTAACCAGCATCACACCGGAAGGGTTGCTGACACCCATTGTCGTTCCGTCACCATAGTAATCCACTGTATCAAACACTGTAAGGTCATTGGATACCCCTGAGTATACAATCACGTCAACCGATCCGATATCGTCCTCCATGTTGACCACATTATATCCCTGCTCTCTCAGGGCAGCGGCAATATCCCCCAGTCCATTTTGAACCGCAATAGTTAATGGCATTTCCGGCGCCTCCTGATAATAGTTTTCCTGATAATAATTTTCTTTATCTTTCTCAAGAAGGCAGCCATTTATCCAGGATAGGTTATCATTTGTTAAGGGCCTTTTTGATGGCCTGTTCCTCTTCACCGGACAAGGGATAATCTGACACACCGTTAGTTACGGGCTTTGCATAGGTACGCGTTTCATTCCTTCCAAAAAGGCTGCTGATAACCAAACCATCACCCCTGTGATTAAGCAGCGCCACGGCAAAGCTAAGGTCGCTTCCGGTATCGTCAAAAGCATTGTATCTGACAACACCCACGTTTTGGATGGAATTTTTTGCCATTGTCATAATTTCGGTGTAGGCCTGCCTCACTTCTTCAGTCTTTGCAAGGGAAGCATCCACTTTGGACATATAGGTGTTTAGCACTTGCTCCAGATCCTGGCCCTGCGCTCCTCTCATCATCACCTTATACCTTTTCATCAGACGGCCTGTTCGAAACAAATTGATAAACAATAATAATAAGGACAAGGCCGCAGCAAATAAAGAGATGAGGGTAAGAATTTCATTATTGGACTTAATAACTATAAGGGCTTGTTCCATTTGTTTGATTCCGCCTCCCCAAAATTGTTAGCCCTATTAATTTTCAACATTTGCCGACAAAATCCTCTTGGCACAAGTTACTTTTCGTATGATATTATTATGTTAATTTGACAACCTGTTAGCCCTGTATTAAAATGTAAACACATTATTTCGCATGTTTTTCGGAGGTAACATCAGATTATGGCAAATATCCTTTTCCAAAGCTTGCAGGAACAATTGCTGCATATGGGGGCAGTACTAGTTGCCTTTTCAGGGGGAGTAGACAGCACACTGGTGCTCAAAGCAGCTATAGCAGCGCTGGGGAACAGTAATGTCCTTGCTGTTACGGCGGCTTCAGAAATCTATCCTGCAGCTGAAACGGAAAACGCCCGGAAAACAGCGCAGTTTATCGGCGCCAGACACCTTGTCATTACAACAGAAGAAATGAACAGCAAATTATTTGTCAGCAATCCCCCAAATCGCTGTTATCACTGCAAAACCGCTCTTTTCCAGCGGCTGAAGGGACTTGCCGTTGAACATGGTCTCAATTATGTTGTTGACGGTTCAAATGCTGATGATACCACTGACTACCGTCCCGGGACCAGGGCTGCCAAGGAACTTAGTGTCAGGAGCCCGCTTCAGGAGGCCGGATTTTCAAAAGCTGACATCAGGCAGGTGTGTCGGGACCTTGGTCTGCCCAACTGGGATAAACCGGGGATGCCTTGTCTTTGCACGAGAATCCCTTATGGACAGGCAATTACAAGTGAAAAGCTGAGGCAGATAGACCAGGCAGAGACATTTATAAGATCCTTAGGGATTAAAGATTTGAGGGTCAGGCACCATGGCAGCCTGGCTAGGATAGAAGTGCCGTTACACCTTGTCAATAAAATCCTCTTAGAACAAGTGCGCTCAGAAATCCTTAAAGAGCTTGAGGCTATTGGTTTTAATTATATTTCCCTTGATTTGAAAGGCTTGAGAAGCGGTAGTTTTAATGAGACTCTTTCAGAGGAGATTCGATATGGACAGTAGTTCTTTACGCGACCTGCTTGACCGGCTGAAAAACGGCCAGATAGATACTGATACCGCCCTGGAAAGACTTAAAACGCTTCCTTTCGAAGACATTGGTTATGCCAAGCTTGACCACCATCGAAGCCTGCGGACCGGCTTTCCTGAAGTCATCTTCTGTGAGGGCAAGACAAGTTTGCAGGTTTCTCAAATTTTCACAAAACTCGCCAACTGTAACAGCAATGTTCTGGCAACAAGGGCATCCAGAGATGTTTATACTGCCGTAAGCACGGCTTGTCCCAAAGCCCAATATCACGAACTCGCCCGTTGCATCACCATTGAAAAAGAGACAGTGCAAAAATACATGAGCCCTGTCCTGGTGATGAGCGCAGGCACTGCCGACCTTCCGGCGGCGGAGGAGGCAGCTGTTACTGCAGAAATAATGGGAGGGAATGTTACCAGGCTTTATGATGTCGGAGTAGCCGGAATTCATCGTCTCTTCAGTCATCATGAGCTAATCATGAAAGCCTCTGTAATAATAGTGACAGCTGGAATGGAAGGCGCACTAGCCAGTGTGGTTGCCGGGTTTGTGGATGTACCCGTAATTGCCGTCCCTACCAGTGTAGGTTATGGAGCCAGTTTTGGAGGCCTAGCAGCGCTTTTGGCTATGCTTAATTCCTGCGCCTCGGGAATTGCGGTTGTTAATATAGATAACGGTTTCGGAGCTGCTGCGATGGCTATTTCAATTATACGTCTTGCCGAAAAGAATTAAGGCATCTCGGCTATTATTCCTTCAAGAGCATGAAGCGTTTTATCAACATCCTCTATTGTGTTATACATAGAAAAGCTGAACCTTACGGCGCCCTGATTAAGGGTGCCGATTGTTTTGTGTGCCTGTGGGGAACAATGCAGGCCGCTGCGACAGGCAATATTAAACACCTTGTCAAGGATGAAAGCAATCTCTGAGGAATCCTGGTCTTTGACATTTATTGATACCACCGGAACCTGAAGCATCGGATTACCGGGTCCGTAAATCTGTATTTGTTTTAGTTGTTCAAGCCCGTCAAGAAACCGTCTCAGAAGCATGTTTTCATGTTTCCTTATTTCACCGAGCCCTTTTTCCGTAACAACCCTGACTCCTTCTGCCAAGCCCGCAATGCCTGGAGTATTCGGAGTCCCGCTTTCGAACCTATCCGGCAAATCAGGTGGCTGCTCAAGTGACTCAGACTTACTGCCCGTGCCCCCCTGTAACAATGGGATAACTTCCAAACCTTCTCTTATAAAAAGCCCCCCCGTTCCCTGGGGACCGTATAAACCTTTGTGTCCTGTAAATGCGAGAGCATCAAGATGCAGTCTTTCTACATCGATATCAAGCAGGCCGGCTGTCTGTGCTGCATCTAAAATGAATTTAATACCATGGTTAGCGGCAATTTCGCCCAGTCTCTCAACCGGCATTATGACACCGTTTACATTGGAGGCATGAAGGACAACTATTGCAGTTGTGTTTTTTCTTATAGCCTTCTCTACATCCCCAGGGTCCATAATGCCCGCGGGGGAGCACTCTATCTCACTTACTTCTACCCCTTGTCCCTTCAGAAAGTGCAAGGGACGGGCCACCGCATTATGTTCCATGGAACTGGTAATAACGTGATTGCCGGGCTTTAGAATGCCTTTCAATACCAGATTCAGAGACTCTGTTGCATTGCCGGTAAAAATTATTCTTGAAGGATTGTCAACGTTAAATAATTTTGCCAGCAATTCTCGAGCATTGTAAATCAACCGTCCTGCCGCAAGTGACATCTTGTGGCCGCCCCTGCCGGGGTTGGCGCCGTTATTTCTTATGCAATCAGCAATCGAAGCAACGGTTTGCTCAGGTTTAGGCCAGGTTGTAGCCGCATTATCCAAATATATCATCATATACCTCCACACGAGACCCGGTAATCCCTTAACCAAAGCAACCACCCGTACGGGTGGTTGCTTTTAACTTTTGTTTCACGTGAAACAAAAGGGTTTTATTGTTTCACGTGAAACAATTTAAAGCTCAACATCCCCTAACAACAGCTCTATAAGTCTCTGTAATTCCTCTTCACCATAATAATCTATCTCTATTGACCCTTTTTTATTCCTATCCTTAATTTGAACCTTGGTGCTGAATCTGGTCTTTAACCGCTGTTCAATTTCGTTTAATATCGGATCCTCCACAGGTCCGTACGACTTTTTACCTTTCTTGGCCTGCACCATGTCTTGAACGGTCTTCTCAGTCTGTCTGACCGACAAGCCCTGTTTAATAATTTTTTCTGCCAGCGCTTCCTGTTCTCTTTCTTTTTGAATGCTCAAAAGAGCTCTGGCATGTCCCGCGGAAATTTTGCCATATGAAACAAGCTCCCTTAATCTCTTTGGGAGTGCCAGCAGCCTTAAAGTGTTGGCTATGAAAGGCCTGCTTTTACCTACCCTGTTAGAAAGCTCCTCCTGGGTAAGGCCAAATTGGTCAATTAGTGTTTTGTACGCAGAAGCCTCTTCAATCGGGTTTAAATCTTCTCTTTGGATGTTTTCAATGAGAGCTATTTCTGTTGTTTCTTTTTCATCAAGGTCCTTAATTATAGCAGGAATGTTCTTTATCCCTATTTTCCGGCAGGCTCTCCATCTTCTTTCTCCTGCCACTATCTCATAAATCCCGATACCTGTTTTTCGTACTATTATCGGCTGAACTACTCCGTGCTCCTTTATGGACGAAGCAAGCTCATTGAGTTTTTCATCATCAAATACTGTTCTGGGCTGCTTCTGATTAACCCTTATGTCTGCTATTGGAATCTCAATAACTTTTCCTATTTCACTGGTATCATCTTTTGTGCCAGGTAATAATGCCTGCAGGCCTTTACCAAGTCCCCTTTTACTCAATTCCTGTCACTTCCTTCGCCAGTTCCTGATAAACTTCTGCTCCTCTGGACCTGGGGTCATAAATAATAATTGGTTTCCCATGACTTGGAGCTTCACTGAGCCTAACATTTCTCGGAATAATAGTGCTGTAAACCTTGTTTTTAAAATAAGACTTTACCTCCTCGACCACCTGTATAGAAAGGTTAGTCCTGGCATCAAACATTGTCAGCAGCACACCTTCAATTTCCAATCCGCCGTTAAGGTGCTTCTTAATGAGTTCTATGGTGTTCATTAATTGTCCAAGTCCCTCTAAAGCATAATACTCGCACTGAATTGGAATCAAAATGGAATCTGCTGCGGTAAGGGCATTTATTGTCAATAGTCCAAGAGACGGGGGGCAATCAATAAAAATGTATTCGTATTTGTCCCTGATATTTTGTATGGCCTTTTTCAATTTTACTTCTCTGGAAATTGCAGTAACCAGTTCAATCTCCGCACCCGCTAACTGTATTGTTGCAGGCACTACTTCCAATCCTTCAATTTCAACTTTACATGTAACGCTCTCAACAGGAAGGCTGTTAATTAATACATCATAGATACAATAAGTTAGGCTGTTTTTGTCCAGCCCCAGTCCACTTGAAGCATTGCCCTGTGGGTCAATGTCTATTAACAGCACTTTCTTCCCCTGCGCCGCAACACAAGCGGCAAGATTAACAGCAGTGGTTGTTTTGGCTACACCGCCTTTTTGGTTTGCAACCGCAATGACCCGTCCCATCCCTTTTACACCATCCAATCTTAACCCTGTTTTATCTCTTAATTCCACATGATATTTTTAATTTCCTTCATATTTCATTTTATAATTTAATTATAACAGCTTTTT
Source organism: Phosphitispora fastidiosa (assembly GCF_019008365.1). NCBI lineage: Bacteria > Bacillati > Bacillota > Clostridia > Eubacteriales > Peptococcaceae > Phosphitispora > Phosphitispora fastidiosa. The sequence continues at coordinate 42,237 of NZ_JAHHUL010000013.1, forward strand.
GTCAGCTTTCTGCAAATTTCTATATAAAACTTCATTACGCTCAATACCCCACCATTACCATTTATTTACATCGCTGCCGATTGTGTCATTTTTCCCTTTTGAGCAGGATACCCCACTGATAAAGGCTTTACCCTTAACCCCGTCTAATTGAGGCATTATATGGCAATTTAGCGCGGGAACACACGTTCGCTCAAAGGCACTTTATTTGTGCTGCTAAAAAGGGTGTATCCCTCTATAAAGTTAGGATACACCACCTCAAAATCAGTTAAGCTTTTTTTAGGAAAGAGGTCTTTTTTCAGGCATGCCTGCCTTTCTGGGATACTTCTCAGGGGTGGACGCAACCTTTTCAATAATTACAATAAAGCGACTCTGCTCCATACCCGGAAGCTTAACATCTTTTACTTCTGTAATCCTGCCTCCTAAAATGTTGACAGCCTTTTCGCCTTCTTTAATCTCTTCATTGACGTTTGGTCCTTTATAGGCGATAAAAATTCCATTTACCTTTACAAAGGGCAGACAGTATTCGGACAATACAGCCAAACCGGAAACTGCCCGCGAAACAGCTATATCATAACTTTCCCTGTATCCCTGTTGCTGCCCGAAATCTTCAGCTCTGCCATGTACCGGATTGATATTGTCCAATCTCAGTTCAATAATCAGGTGTTCTAAAAACTGCACCCTTTTTTTTAAAGAATCCAGCAGAACTACATTTGTTTTTTGCAGAAACTCATTTTCCCGGAAAGCTATTTTTAGCGGTATCCCAGGGAAACCGGCCCCTGTACCTACATCGATAACCTTACTGGGTTTTCTTTCGATGATCAATGGAAGAGGAGCTATGCTGTCCAGAAAGTGCTTTTTAATTACTTCTTCAGGCTTCACGATCGCAGTAAGATTGAATTTTTTATTCCACTCCAGAAGAATCTTGAGATACCTAAAATAAAGTTCTACTTCCACTTTTGTCAGGGATATTCCAAGCGCTTTCGACCCGTCATATAATATACCTTCAAGCATCTCTTGCATTTTTTCAGTCCTCCACAGCCATTTTTCTGTTTTTCTGTTCTATATGTACCAGAAGAACCGAAATGTCTGCCGGTGAGACTCCCGAGATTCTTGATGCTTGTCCGACAGAACCAGGCTTTATAACAGAAAGTTTTTGTTTTGCTTCATTTGAAAGACCATTAATATTTTCGTATTCCACCCATTCCGGTATCCTTTTGTTTTCCATTTTAGCAAACCGTTCCACCTGTTCCATTTGTCTTTTTATATAGCCTTCATATTTTATCTGAATGTCAACCTGTTCTACTACTTCTTCAGGAAGAAGCGGAAATTCATCCATTAGCTGTTGAAGTTCTCTGTACTCAAGCTCTGGCCTTTTCAACAGATCAATTACTTTTATGTTTTGGCGTATTTCGGTGCTGCCCTTGTCGACAAGATATTTCTGTACGTTGTTGTTTACTGCTATAGTGGTTTTACGCAACCTTTCTTTTTCATTTTCAATCATAGACCTCTTTTCACTGAAAACCCGATAACGCTCTTCGTTTATCAGCCCTATCCTGTATCCTAACTCAGTAAGCCTCAGGTCAGCATTATCCTGCCTCAGAAGGAGTCTGTATTCCGCTCTTGAGGTCATAATGCGGTAGGGTTCATTCGTCCCTTTTGTGACCAGATCATCAATAAGTACACCTATATATGCATCAGACCGCTTTAATATAAGCGGTTCTTTTCCACTTACATAACATGCTGCATTAATACCGGCAACAATACCCTGGGCAGCTGCCTCCTCATATCCTGAGGTGCCATTTATCTGTCCTGCAGAGAAAAGCCCGCTGATAAGCTTGCTTTCCAGGGTAAGCTTTAGCTGGGTAGGGGGCAGGTAATCATATTCAATAGCATAACCTATTCTCATAATTTGAGCATTCTCAAGGCCTGGAATAGTCCGCAGCATCTTAATCTGGACCTCCTCAGGCAAACTTGTAGAGAATCCCTGAACATACATTTCTTTGGTATCCAAACCCTCTGGTTCTAAAAATATCTGGTGACTGGATTTGTCAGCAAATCTCACCACTTTGGTTTCAATTGAGGGGCAATAACGCGGGCCTACCCCTTCAATTTTTCCACTGTACAATGGTGAACGATGCAAGTTTTCTCTGATCACCTTATGTGTTTGTTCACTTGTATATGTAAGCCAGCAGGGAACCTGCTCCCGTGGAACAATCTGCCCTATAAATGAAAACCGCTGCGGATTATCATCTCCTGGCTGAATTATCATTTTGGAAAAATCAACTGAATCCCGATGTATCCTCGGCGGAGTTCCTGTTTTAAACCTTGCCAGCTCCAGCCCGGCTTCCTTTAAACTGTCAGTGAGTTTAAGAGAGGGCTCCTGTCCATTGGGTCCGCCGCTGTATGCCGTATCGCCAATTATGATTTTACCTTTCAGAAAGGTACCTGCTGTTACGATAACAGTTCTGGAATAAAAAACAGCCCCATTTCTTGTGATGATGCCCTTTATCCTGTTACCCTTCACCAAGACCTTTTCAACCATAGCCTGTTTCAGGTCCAGACCTTCCTGATTTTCCAGCACCGCCTTCATCCTGGCCTGGTACGCCTGCTTATCAGCCTGTGCCCGCAGCGCATGTACTGCCGGACCTTTTCCCGTATTCAGCATTCTTACCTGGATATTTGTGTGATCAATATTAATACCCATTTCTCCCCCCAGGGCGTCAATCTCCCTAACCAGATGGCCCTTGGCCGGTCCTCCTACAGCGGGGTTGCAAGGCATAAAAGCCACATTCTCCAGGTTTAGCGTCAATACCAGGGTACGACAACCCATCCTTGCTGCGGCCAGCGCAGCCTCACAACCTGCATGGCCTGTACCTATAACGATTACATCATAATCTCCAGCGTGATATTCCATAATATCCTCCTATTTTCCAATACAAAACTGGCTGAAAATTTGATCTAAAATGTCTTCACTTACAGTCTCACCGGTTATTTCACCGAGTGCTTCCCAGGCAGCCTTTAAGTCTATGGCGACACAATCAACAGGCATGTCAGCATTGATTGTGTTTACTGCCTCTTCCAGACTATGTTGAACCAGTTCCAGGGAATTTTTATGTCTGATGTTTGTAATCATCACATCATCCTGTACAAAGACTCTTCCCGCATATACCAGTTGTTCGATTTTTTCTTCCAGGGCTTCCAGTCCTTCACCTGTTACCAGAGACATTTCCACGATATCTTTTGGTCCAACAAATCCTTTAATTTCCGAAAAATCAATTTCCAAAAAATCCGATTGCTTTTTTAAATCAGTTTTATTTATAATTACCAAGGAATTTTTATTTTTCATAAGCTTAATAATTTCCCTGTCTTCTTCAGTTAAACCGGTAGAAGCATCTGTCATGAAAAGTACCAGATCTGCTCCGATAAACATTTCTTTGGACCTTTCAACGCCCATTTTTTCGACGTAGTCCTCAGTCTCTCTAATGCCAGCCGTGTCCACAAGTTTCAGGGGGATACCCCTGATGCTTACAACCTCTTCTATTATATCCCTGGTAGTACCGGGGACATCTGTAACTATAGCCCTTTTTTCCCGTAACAGGGCATTCAGCAGTGAAGATTTTCCTACATTTGGTTTGCCAATAATGACCGTTTTTATACCTTCGCGAAGTATTTTTCCCGTATCTGCTGTCTCAATCAACTTCCTTATATCTCCCAATACTTCTCCAAGTTTTTTTCTAATTTTGGTTACGGTAATTTCTTCAATATTATCTTCCGGAAAATCGATTCCGGCCTCAATATGTGCAATTAACTCTAATAGCTGACTACGCATAAATCTGATGTTCTCTGAAAGGGTCCCTGCCAGTTGACCAACAGCAACCTGCAGACTCTTCTCAGTTTTTGCGTTAATTAGGTCAATTATAGATTCAGCCTGGGCCAGGTCAATCCTTCCATTCAAAAATGCCCTTTTACTGAATTCTCCAGGCTCAGCCAGCCGGGCTCCCTCTTTTAAAACTATTTCCATTACCTTTCTAACCGCGACAACTCCGCCATGACAATTTATTTCCACAACATCCTCAGCTGTAAAGCTTTTTGGGGCCCTCATAATTGAAACCAATACTTCATCAATAACTTCTTCATTCCTGTTAATTATGTGCCCATAACTGATACTAAAGGCAGGAGCTTCGGTAAGTTTCCTTTTTTTGCCCCGGAATATGCTCTCTGCGATCATAACAGCTTTTTTGCCGCTCAGCCTTACTATTCCTATTCCAGCAGAGCCTATTGGGGTTGATATCGCCGCTATAGTATCCTCTATCACCAAAGCCACCTCCATAATAAAAGTTGCTTCACTCAGTTACTTCACTTTATAAAAACCCAGTAATATTAGTTATTACTGGGTTTTAACAATTTTATTATATGTTTTGGAAGGCAATTTATTTTTTCGGTGAAATTATAATCTTTCTGTACGGCTCTTCACCTTCGCTGTAGGTGAAAACTTCCTTATGATCCTGTAGTGCCGTATGTATTACTCTTCTTTCGTGTGGATTCATCGGCTCCAAGACAACGTTTCTACCCTTTCTCTTGGCCTTATCTGCCAGTTTCAGAGCAAGCCTGCTCAGGGTTTCCTGTCTTCTCTGGCGATATCCTTCAACATCAATAATAAATTTGACCCTTTTCTCAGCTTTTTTGTTGGCCGCCAGGTTAATGTAATACTGCAAAGAATCCAGGGTATCACCTCTGCGTCCAATGAGTATCCCAAGGTCTGGCCCGGAAAGGTCTATTTTTGTATAGTCTTTATAATCACTGGAATTAATTTCAACTTCAATCTCCATATAATTAAAAATCTGCCGCAGGATCCGGCCCGCTCTTTTCTCCGGAACAACTCTTTCAGTTACTTTAACCTTGGCGTCTTTTGTCCCCAGAAAGCCAAAAAGACCTTTACTTGCTTCCTCCAGAACTTCAATTTCAACCTCATCATTTTCCAGCCTTAGTTCTTTTAAAGCTTCCTTTACTGCTTCTTCCACCGTCTTTGCGCTTTTGGTTATCTCCTTCATCTTCGGCAACTTCCTCCTTTATAACATCCGGTAAAGGCTGTCTGTTGATAAAATATTGCTGAACAGCGCCCACAATATTTGTCATCACCCAGTACAGACCTAGACCTGCAGGAAACTTATATGTAATAAAACCAATAAACAACGGCATCCCAAACAGCATTGTTCTTTGAGTTGGGTCTTTCATGTTTGTTGTCATCCTCTGCAGTCCAAAAGTAGTCACTGCAGCAAGTATTGGCATTATGTACAAATGGTCTGGTTCCTTCAGATTCTGAATCCAAAGAAAAGCCGCATGTGCCTTTACTGGAAACTGAAATTTATAAAGCGTCTGGTACAAAGCAATTAATATAGGCATCTGAATCAGCAGCGGCAGGCATCCGGACAGGGGACTGGCACCATATTGTTTATAAATCTCCATTACAGCTGCCTGGGCTTTTTGTGGGTCTTTTTTATACTTTTCCTGAACTTCTTTGATCTTTGGCTGTAGGTGCTGAGTAATTTTAAGAGACCTCATCTGTTTCACACTAAGAGGATAAAGCAGCATTTTTATGGCAACAGTTAAAAATATGATTGCCAACCCATAACTGGGAAGTCCTATCTGTTTGGTAATATTGTAAAAAAAGTTCAGTACCTGTGTCATCCCGTCTACAAACAGGCTCAACAATTAACCCCCCTTTAGAAAAGCTCTTTTATTTCACAGGGTCATACCCTCCCGGATTGAAAGGATGACACCTAATTATTCTGGCCAAAGCTTTTAGAGTACCCTTAATAACACCATACTTGGCAATTGCCTGCAGCGCATATTCCGAACATGTAGGATAAAAACGGCAGCTATTAGGTTTCATCGGCGACAATACCTTCTGATAAACCTTAATAATCAATATTAACAATTTTCTCATGACTGTTCAACTCTTTCTAATAAGACCTGCCCTTGCAGCCAGATTAAAAAAACTCTTTTCCATATTTTTGTAATCAGGAGATTCCTTAATTCTTGGCCTTACTATAATTACACAGTCAAAACCTTCCTTGATGATATCACAGTTTGTCCTACATATTTCTCTCATAATCCTTTTAATCCTGTTTCTCATAACTGCGTTTCCAATTTTTTTTCCTACTGAAAAGCCAAATCTGGTTATGCCAATGTCATTAGGAAGACAGTAAATTACCAAATACTTGTCAACAACTGTTTTTCCGCCTTTATAGACCTTATTAAAATCCTTGCGTTTAGTTAAGCTATTTAAACCCATATTTTACTCCATAGCGAAGATATCCCAATTAACCTCAATTACCCTTAACATGTATAATATACCCTTTTCATTATGTTTTAATTACAATTACCTTTTTTTAGCACGAATAAACTAAAAGGCCACTAAAAGCGGCCTTATGCTGACAGTTTTGCTCTTCCTTTAAGACGTCGTCTTTTTAACAAATTCCGACCTGCTTTTGTACTCATTCTTTTTATAAAGCCATGAACCCTTTTATGCTTACGGTTCTTAGGCTGGTAAGTCTGCTTCAAAATATCGCACCTCCTTTTTGTTATTCACCCTTTACAAACCCTAAAATCAATCATTTGGTATCAGTTTTACCTCAGTCCAGAGACATACATACAAAATTATATATTAATCATACTATAACGTCAAGGGCAATAGCTGGATTACCTTTTCTTCCAATAAAAATTAACTTTGCCAATTGTGTATAACTTTTAAATTAATTGTTGATAACATACCTGAAATTTGATATCATTAACTTACCAAAATTAAGACAAGCCTGATTTTTATTCCAGTTGGGCTTTTTATATGTTTAGACGATGAGTACTGTCTATTACATTAATTAATATTACAGTCTGGGGATAGAATGTGAATAAATGATATCTTCTAAACTTTAATACCATTTTTACAAATGGTATTTTTGTTTCTCTTTTGGCCTGTATTAAATTAATATATTAAAAATCCACAGTTATTTTTTATTGTGTATAAACTGTGAATAACTCATCTAATTTTAAGTCCTCCGGGCCTCTAAGGCACGTAGTAATATTTCACAAATTCTCTTTTTGTTTTTTTTATAATGCTCCTTAAGCCTTGATACTTATAGGCTTTCAACACCTAAACCCGGAGTATAATCGAAACAAACCCAGATAAATCAAGTGTTTTTCAAGATTATTTTGTAATTGTGGATAACTTTTAGTATTTATTCTTAATAGTAAATAATTGTTTTTCTTTTCTAGGAGGTTTTACTATGCTGTTAGCGGAAATCGACGAAATTTGGCAACAAGCCTTATCTGTTTTAAAAAAACAGGTAAGTAAACCCTCATTTGAGATGTGGGTTAAATTTACCAGGCCTGTTCAGTATCGTGACCACACCATGATAATTGAAGTACCCAATGACTTTGCCAAAGACTGGCTGGAAAGCCGGTATTATGAAGTCATCAAGGGTTCCCTGGAAAAACTCCTTAATAGGGAAATTGGGCTTTCTTTTGTTCTTCCCAGCTCAGGTGAAGCCTGTTTTCCAGATGATACTTTTGAAATGGATTCAATTGCAAGCACCAATACTTATAATAACGATTTTAGTGATAATGGTGAATCCATAAAAATTACCTTTGATGAAAAAAATAATTTTGCTCAATCTTCTTACTCTTACTTAAATCCAAAATATACTTTTGATACTTTTGTCGTAGGTAACAGTAACCGCTTTGCACATGCAGCTTCACTTGCAGTTGCAGAATCTCCTGCTAAATCATATAATCCTTTATTTATTTATGGGGGAGTTGGTTTAGGAAAAACTCACCTAATGCAGGCAATAGGCCACCATATCCTTGTCAATGCATCTTCCACAAGAGTTTTTTATGTATCTTCAGAAAAGTTTACTAATGAACTTATCAATTCCATCAGAGATGATAAAACTGTCGACTTTCGAAATAAATACCGGACAATGGATATACTCCTTGTTGATGACATTCAGTTCCTGGCCGGTAAAGAAAGAACACAGGAAGAATTTTTCCATACATTTAATGCTTTGTATGAAGCAAACAAGCAGATTATCATCTCCAGTGACAGACCTCCAAAAGAAATACCTACTTTGGAAGACCGGTTACGTTCACGTTTTGAATGGGGCCTTATTACTGATATCCAACCGCCTGATTTAGAAACCAGAATAGCCATACTCAGGAAAAAAGCTAAACTTGAGAATCTCAAAGTTTCCGATGAAGTAATATCATACATTGCCGATCATATTCACTCAAATATCAGGGAACTTGAAGGTGCTTTGATAAGGGTAATGGCATATTCCTCAATTAAACATGCGCCTATTACACCTGAATTAGCACATGAAGCCTTAAAAGACATTTTACCGGCAAGAAAACCTAAAATAATTACTATTTCTATTATTCAAAAATCTGTTTCTGAATACTTTAACCTTAGATTGGAAGACTTTAAATCAAAAAGAAGAACCCGATCTGTTGCTTTCCCCAGACAGATAGCTATGTATCTATGCAGAGAATTAACCGATAATTCTCTCCCAAAAATAGGTGATGAATTCGGTGGAAGGGATCACACAACCGTAATGCATGCATATGAAAAAATATCAACTTCACTTCAGGAAGATACAGTTCTCCAATCAACAGTAACGGAATTAAAAAATATTATTATGCAATCTAATTAACCTGGGGATAAAGCCTTATTATAAAGGGTCTTATTTGTGAATAGGTGTGCATAACTTTCCTCTTTTTTTATTTCTTTAATATTTTGTTAATAAAAGAATCAAACTATAAACATTTTTTCAACACCCTTTAAGAGAAGAGGGACATGCTTTTAAAAAGCATATCCACATATTCACATGTATTACTACTATTACTCCTTAAATTATTTAAATATAATAAAAGAGAAAAGTTTTTATATTAATAAACGTCCCTTGTGGATAAAGGAGGTCAATTCATGAAAGTTATTGCTTCAAAAGATAACTTTTTACATGGAGTACAGGTCGTTCAAAGAGCTGTTTCTGCAAAAAACCCTCTTGCGGTATTAACAGGAATTTTAGTTAAAGCATCTGAAGGAATTCTCACCTTTAGCGCCACTGATCTCGAACTTGGTATAGAATGTGTTGTGCCTGTCACCGTAGAGGAACAGGGAGGAGTAGTTCTTCCGGCAAAATATTTTACGGAAATTGTACGGCGACTGCCAGATGTACCCATAAATTTTGAAAGCAGTAAAGAAAAAAATAACACCTTAATTAAATATGGGCAAGCAGAATTCAATCTTCTTGGAATGCCTGAAGATGATTTTCCTCTTATTCCAAAGATAGACAGTGATTCTATTCTTACAGTCAAACAGGAACAATTCAAGACTATGATAAAACAGGTTGGTTTTGCCACCTCTAATGATGATAACAGGCCAATTTTTACAGGGATACTTATGGAAATTGAGCAGGGAAATATGAAAATGGTGGCTACTGATACTCATAGGCTTGCCTATCGAACAGGGATAATTGCTAATGGTGAAGAAGTATTGGAAAAGTCTGTTATTATTCCGGGCAAGACTCTTAATGAGCTTAACAGGATAATGACTGGAGAAGGTGAAGATTTAAAGATTGCTTTCGGAGAAAACCAGGTGGTATTTGAAATGCCAGGAATCAGGTTTATTTCGAGGTTAATAGAAGGACAGTTTCCAAATTATCGTCAAGTTATTCCACAAGGATGTAAAACAAAAATAAAGGTTAAAACAAAAGATTTGATGGATTCGGCAGAAAGGGCCTCATTATTAGCCAAAGAAGGTTCTAATGTGATAAAATTTAATATTGAGGAAGATTATATGTTGATTTCATCAAATAGTCCTGATATAGGAAAAATAGAGGAACAGGTTTCAATCGTAATGGAAGGGGAAAAAACCCAGATAGCCTTTAATTCAAAATACCTGCTTGATGTTATTAAAATAATAGAAACTGATGAAATGATATTAGAACTGACAGGACCATTAAGCCCGGGAATAATTAAGCCTATGGACGACGAAAGCTATATTTACCTGATATTGCCTATAAGGGTAGTATAGCGCTGTTTCTGGGTGAGGAGATGTTTTTAATTGCAGGTGAGTGGCATTTCTCTACATAATTACAGAAATTACCAAGAAGCACAGGTAGATTTTCATCCTTTTTTAAATATAATTACGGGCAGAAATGCACAGGGTAAAACCAACATTTTGGAAGCAATTTTTTATACTGTTACGGGCAAATCACATCGTACTGGTTTTGATACAGAACTGATTTTTTGGGGAGAAAAATTTTTCAGGATAATATTAAATGGAGAGAGGTTTTCAGGAAGAGTAAAAATTGAAATATCAACGAGGTCAGACGGAAAAAAAATTCTTAAAGTAAACGGTCAGCCGAGAAAAAAACTTAGCGATCTGATAGGTATTATTAATGCTGTGCTTTTCTCACCGGAAGACATGATGCTGGTTAAAGGAGGCCCCTCTGTAAGGAGAAGATACCTGGATATAGAAATTTCCCAGGTAAGTTCTTATTATTGTCATTGCCTGGCCAATTATAACAGGATATTATTACAGAGAAACTCTCTCTTAAAGGCCGTCAGGGAAGGTAAAGAAAGCGATGAACTTCTTGGTGTATGGGATAAGCAGCTTGCAGAATATGGAGTAACCATTATCAGAAAGAGAGAAGAAGTTATTAAAAAACTCTTACCACTTGCCCAAAAAATACATCTAAATATTACTGAGGGAAATGAAGAGCTTAATCTTAAATATATACCTTCAATAAATTTAGATATAGAAACTTCTAAAAGCTCTGATGAAGATAATTTTTTAAAAAGGCTTAAAGAAAACAGGAAAGTGGAAATACTAAAAGGAATAACAGTATCAGGACCACACAGAGATGATATTGATATCAGAATAGGAAATATTAATGTTAAAGCATTCGGATCACAAGGGCAACAGAGGACAGGGGCTCTTAGCATGAAGCTTTCTGAAATAGAATTCATGAAAAATGAAACCGGAGAATATCCGGTATTACTCCTTGATGATGTTATGTCTGAACTTGATACTAATAGAAGAAAATATCTTCTTAAGGTAGTAAAGGGGAAGGTACAGACTTTTGTTACAACAACAGGAATTAAAGATGTCTTTGATACCGTTATAGAAAACAGTCGAATATTTGAAGCACAATCAGGTATCATAAATATAGTACAGGAGGGTTGAAATGTTTATTCATCTGGGAGGAGATACTGTTGTCCCCAAAGAAGAAGTAATAGCTATTCTTAGTTTAAAACTGGTAAATAAAGCAGATATAAATCGAGAATTTATGGTACTTGCTGAAGAAGAAGGGTTTATCAGCAATATCACAGATAATGCCGCCTCAAAGTCTTTTATAATAACAACAAAGAAAATTTTTCTATCTCCCATTTCACCAAGTACCCTGAAAAAGAGGTCAAAAGAGGAGATTGATAAAAATGAAAGACAGGTAAAAGACAAGCCGTGGTAAGAATAGGAGCCACGGTTTTTGCGTTATTCTTGTGGTTAACGGAATAATGTGGTAAAATATTGATTTGGAGATTAATTCTCGAACGGAGGTCAGCCAATGGAAGAAGTAACCCATCAGGAATATGGAGCAAATCAGATACAGGTTCTTGAAGGACTCGAAGCAGTAAGAAGAAGGCCTGGGATGTATATTGGGAGTACAAGCTCCAAGGGATTACATCACCTGGTATATGAAGTAGTTGATAACAGCATAGATGAGGCCCTGGGAGGTTACTGTGACCTGATCGAAGTTTTTATAAATAATAACGGTACAGTTACTGTTATTGACAATGGTAGGGGGATACCTGTTGATATACATCCAAAAACCGGTAAATCTGCTGTTGAAGTTGTCCTGACAATCCTCCATGCAGGAGGAAAGTTTGGAGGCGAAGGGTATAAGGTTTCCGGAGGTTTGCATGGAGTAGGTGTTTCAGTTGTAAATGCCTTGTCCGAATATCTTGAGGTAGAGGTCAAAAGAAACGGTTCCGTGTATTACCAGAGATTTGAAAGGGGTATTCCGGTTACAGAACTTACAGAAACAGGAACATCTGATTCCACAGGAACAAAAATTACTTTTAAACCGGACCCGGAAATTTTTGAGGAAACAGTTTTCGAATTCAGCATGCTTTCACAGAGATTGAGAGAGCTTTCATACCTCAACCGAGGAGTTAAAATTGTCCTTAAGGATGAAGGGGCTGAGTTTGAGAAGGTATTTCAACATGATGGCGGGATCATAGATTTTGTTTTACACCTGAATAAAAACAAGGACACGGTTCATCCGAGGCCAATTTACTTTTCCGCTGAAAAAGATGAGGTCATGGTAGAAATCGCGGTTCAATACAATGACGGCTATGCAGAAAGTGTATTTTCTTTTGCTAATAATATAAATACACACGAAGGCGGAACCCATGAAGCAGGCTTTAAAACAGCTTTAACCAGGGTAGTCAATGATTACGCCAGGAAACACAATATTCTTAAAGAAAATGATAACAACCTTTCGGGTGAAGATATCCGGGAAGGCATGACAGCAGTTCTAAGTGTCAAGGTCAGGGAACCACAGTTTGAAGGACAGACTAAGACTAAACTGGGAAATAGTGAAGTAAGAGGAATAGTTGATACCATAGTTGTGGAGGGAATGGGTACTTTCCTGGAAGAGAACCCGGCTGTTGGCAAACGAATTATTGAAAAAGCTGTTCACGCAGCGAGGGCAAGGGAAGCAGCTAGGAAGGCAAGGGAATTGACCCGGAGGAAAAGCGCTCTGGAAACCACTTCGCTGCCGGGAAAACTGGCTGATTGTTCAATTAAAGACCCAGCCATGAGTGAATTATATCTGGTTGAGGGAGATTCTGCAGGAGGTTCGGCCAAACAGGGCCGGGACAGGAGATTTCAGGCAATACTCCCACTTCGGGGGAAAATAATTAATGTTGAAAAAGCACGGCTGGATAAGATTTTGAACAATGAAGAGATAAGGTCAATGATCACAGCAATGGGTACGGGGATATCAAATGAATTTGATATCGAAAAAGCCAGATACCATAAGCTCATCATTATGACAGATGCTGATGTTGACGGCGCACACATAAGAACTCTCTTGTTAACGTTTTTTTACAGATACATGCGTCCTTTAATAGAAGCCGGATATGTCTATATAGCTCAGCCGCCGCTTTATCTGGTCAAGAAAAATAAACAGGAGCATTACCTGTACACAGATAATGAGCTTGATCAGCTGTTGGGGAACATAGGGCGTGAAGGAATAGCTATTCAAAGGTATAAGGGCCTTGGTGAAATGAATCCCGAGCAGCTATGGGAAACAACTATGAATCCTGATTCCAGAACTGTTTTACAGGTGCAGGCAGAAGATGCAATGGTGGCTGATGAAATTTTTACTATTCTGATGGGCGACAAGGTTGAACCACGTCGGGAGTTTATTCAGAGTAATGCTCAATATGTAAGGAATTTGGATATATAATTATAAAGAAATGAACTAACCAAGAGGTGAAAAAACTTGACAGAACAAGGTGCAGGGAAAATACTGCCTATTGACATTAATGATGAAATGAAGAATTCGTATATAGATTATGCCATGAGTGTTATTGTAGGCAGGGCCCTTCCTGATGTCAGGGATGGTCTGAAACCGGTACACAGACGTATTTTATATGCAATGCACGAATTGGGAATGAATCCCGACAAACCGCACAAAAAGTCAGCCCGGATTGTTGGGGAAGTACTGGGTAAGTACCATCCCCACGGAGATTCGGCTGTTTATGATGCCATGGTAAGGTTAGCCCAGAACTTTTCGTCCAGGTATCCTCTTATTGACGGTCACGGTAACTTCGGGTCTGTAGACGGGGATTCTGCAGCGGCCATGCGTTATACTGAGGCCAGGATGTCAAAAATCGCCACTGAACTTCTCAAGGATATTGACAAAGATACAGTTGAATACATGGCTAACTTTGATGACAGCCTAAAAGAACCTGTTGTGCTGCCGGCAAGAATACCAAATCTGCTCATAAATGGGTCTTCTGGTATTGCAGTAGGGATGGCTACAAATATTCCGCCCCATAATATTGGGGAGGTAATTGATGGCGTAGTTGCGGTTATTGATAACCCGGATATAACCCCAAATGAACTTATGATGAATATCAAAGGTCCGGATTTTCCAACAGGCGGAATCATTATGGGCCGTGAGGGGATAAACAGTGCCTATGCAACCGGACGGGGAGTAATCAGGGTAAGGTCACAAGCCAGAATAGAACGCATGTCTAACGGTAAAATGAGGATACTTGTTACCGAACTCCCTTATCAGGTAAACAAAGCGAGACTTATAGAAAAAATTGCAGATCTGGTCAGGGATAAGAAGTTGGATGGCATAACTGACCTGCGCGATGAGTCTGACCGGACCGGAATGCAGATAGTCATTGAACTTAGGCGTGATGCCAATGCCAATGTAATTCTGAACCAACTCTATAAGCATACTCAGATGCAGGAGACCTTTGGAGTAATAATGCTTGCACTGGTTGATGGGCAGCCGCGGATTTTGAATTTGAAAGAGGTATTGTTTTATTACCTTGAACACCAAAAGGATGTTACTACAAGGAGAACAAGGTATGAACTTAATAAGGCTGAGGCAAGGGCACATATCGTCGAGGGCCTTCGAATTGCCCTCAATAATTTGGATGCTGTAATCAAGACTATTAGAGAGTCACGTACAGCTGATATTGCCAGAACCGCTTTAATGGAAAGATTCGGCCTGTCGGAAAAGCAGGCACAGGCTATCCTGGAAATGCGTCTCCAAAGGCTGACCGGTCTTGAAAGAGATAAACTTGAAGAGGAATATAAAAATCTTGTCGAAAAAATCACGTATCTTAAGGCTGTACTGGCAAATGAGCAGATGGTCCTGGATATAATTAAAGAGGAATTACTGGAGATTAGGAATAAATACATTGACGAGAGAAGGACAGTAATCACTGACGATGATACCAGAATTGATGATGAAGATTTGATTGCCGAAGAGGACATGGTTATTACGGTTACTCATTATGGGTATATCAAACGTATTTCCTTAGATACATACAGGAGTCAGAAACGGGGCGGTCGGGGTGTTACGGCAATGGGAACAAAAGAAGAGGATTTTGTGGAACACCTCTTTATTACAACAACACACCATTTCATTCTCTTCTTCACCAAAAAAGGAAAAGTCTACAAGTTAAAGGTTCATGAAATTCCGGAAGCGGGGAGGCAGGCTAAAGGAACAGCGATTGTCAATCTTCTGCAGATAGCGGGTGATGATACAATTACTTCTGTTATCCCGGTAAAATCTTTTGCAACCGAGCTATTTCTGTTTACTGCAACAAGGAAAGGGATAGTTAAGAAAACACCTATTGGTGAATATATCTCTTCCAGGAAAGACGGCCTGATAGCTCTAACTCTTGATGATGGAGATGAATTGATAGATGTCAAGCTTACTTCGGGTGATGATGATATCATTATTGGTACTGCCAATGGTATGTCGATAAGATTCCATGAAACTGAAGTAAGAAGCATGGGGAGAACGGCCAGGGGTGTCAGGGGAATTACCCTGACAGGCAGGGACCTTGTTGTTGGAATGGACCTCGCACAAAAAGGGACACATCTCCTGGTAGTTTCCGCAAATGGTTATGGCAAAAGAACCAAACTGGAAGAATACCGAACTCAGGGCCGCGGCGGTAAAGGTATGATGACAATAAAGCGGACCAAACGGAACGGGCCATTGGTTGGTATCAAGATTCTCAATGTTGATGAGGAAATCATGATGATTACGGCAGAGGGAATAATTATCCGAATGGATGTAAAGGATATTTCCTCTATGGGGAGAACTACTCAAGGAGTTACCATGATGAGGCTTGATGAAAAGGATTCTGTTGTAGCGCTTGCTAAAGTGGTCACAAAAGAAGAAGATTAAATATTTTTCAGAAAAATATCAGATAATAGAAGGAATTTTTGATGTAGATGCGAATAGAATTAACTGAAACAAAAAATCCACACATTAAAAAGAAAAATAAAGTCCCGAGGCAAGAGTCCCGCGACAAAAAGTCCAGAGACCGGTTTGTTAACCGGTCTTTCCTTATGGGATTACCAACTTAATTAGCCGCATTTTTTGTCGAAAAAACACAGAAAAAGGAATATTTTTCTTTAATAAAAAAACAAGGAGTTTTATCTTAGCGTAAGAATACAATATAATAAGCACATAAAAACACAAAGCTGCGCGGCATTTGTGAAAAGTGACACTAACTCTCACAAAAAAAAGAGGATTTTCCAGAACAATGAAGAAGTGTACACAAATCAATACACCATGAGAGTAAGAGATTCTTTGGAAAAGCAATGTTTTAAAATGGCCTTGTAAAATACATAAGTCATAGTGTCTGCGAATCGGTTAACACTTTGGGGGGAAATCAGAATATTCAGGCAATGTACAGGAGATGTAGGATTTTGTACAATTGGAAAAGTCTTATAGAATATTGGAGGGATGGAGAATGCTAGATGTAAGATGTGATTGCGGAAAAATAGTTTGTCAGTCAGACCATGAGTTTGTGGTAATAAAGTGTCGCCACTGTAAAAGGTTTGTTTTTATAAAAGCAGAAGATAATAAACTCTCAATTTCACCGCACTTGATTAACAGGGTGAATAGTCATCATCGCAATTGTCATAAGACAATGTAAAGTAGTCCGGAGACTTTCGAGTCCAGAGGCCAGCAAAATATGCTGGCCTTTTTTCATCCCTAAAATATAGAGAAGTATTAAACAACTAAAAAGTAAAAGCCCGAAAGTCCAGAGACGAATCAGTCCAGAGGCCAGCGAAGATGCTGGCTTTTTGTATACCTTGATGGGGAGGTGACCCATAAAAACCATCTTATGGTTCCGGAAGGAGTGTTTACAGGCATCCACCGGTAAAGGGGGTAAAACTATTAGCAAAGAAGGTGAATTTTTATGGAAAATGTCAGGTGCAGATGTGGCAAGATTGTTTGTCAGTTGAAGGGAAATGTAGTTTTGGTAAAGTGCCGTCACTGTAAAAGATTTGTTATCCTCGAATTTGCCGATCCTGAAGGCCAGGACGGTGAAACAGCGCTAAAGCAAAACAGACCAAAAATTGAATACAAATGAGATAGTCCGGAGACAAAAAGTCCAGAGGCCAGCAAATGTATGCTGGCTGATTCTGTAAGGCCAGTTTTTAGTTTGTTCTGATTCGGACTTAAAGGTCCAAGGTAAAGCAACCGGGTATTTTTTCGGAAGGTAGTGAACTGGTTCCTTGAAAGGAGGGGCTATTGTATGAAAACTATGTTTTTGCTAATTATGGTATTGATTCTTTTATTCAGCTTCTGTATCAGCGGGTATATATCCTTTTTCAAGTTTCCGTTACGGGACCCCAAATTAAAAGTGGTGGTTTTCATGATGATCGGTGCGGCTGCTTCAGCATTTACCTTTATATTATGTCTTACTGTTATATGGCCGCCTGTAATGATGTAAAAAAATTGTTTTAGGGAAGGGGGGAAGGCTAATGTCAGCTCTGTTTATAATTGGTGTATTATTAATTGTCCTCTTTGGTTTCAGTGTCAGTGCTTATCTTACATACTATAAGTTTTCTATTCAAAACTTTATTGGTAAACTGGTGGTATTCGTGTTACTGGGTGTGATTTTCTCAACTGTAACATTCACTATTTCCTTAACATTGATTTGGCCGCCGGTAATGTGACGAAACCTTTTAAAGAAATACCCGGACTTTAGTCCTGAGGCAAACCAGTCCAGAGGCCAGCATCCGATGCTGGCGTTTTTGTGAACAAGAAAGGGGTGAGATGCTCATGGGCACAAATAAAAGCTGCACCGCAAAAACTCTTGTTATAGCCACACTTGTTGCAGTAATTTGTCTTGCGTTCGGTCCGGCTGCTTTCGCAGAAGACCTGCTCCAGAAGGCAGTTATTATAAATGAAGGATGCTTACGCTGCCACGCAGCCCAGGGGTTAAATGCCAATTTTGACGGTAAGACCGTATCCCTTTATGTGGATAAGGCTAAATATGAGGTTTCCATGCATGGTACAATGCCATGTACCTATTGCCACACCAATATTACGGACTACCCTCATACCGGGGCCTTAAAGGGAAAAGCGCTTGCTGCACAGGTTAACGGCGAATGCCGCAGGTGTCATAAAGATGTAGCTCCTGATTACAACAAGAGTGTGCATGGGCAGGTGAACAGCGCCGAAGGCAGGCTAAATGCATTTTGCAGTGACTGCCACGGCATTCATAATATTTATAAAAAAGAGGTTGCTGAAGCAACCATTAATCACAATCAAGTACCACACACCTGTGGTAACTGTCATGAAGAACTATTGGAGCAATATGAACTTGATTTTCACGCAAAAGCAGTTCTTTTAGGCGGCAAAGAAGCTGCCAGCTGTGTTAGCTGTCACGGCAGCCATAATATTCTCGGCCCAGAAGAAAAAGAGTCAATGGTGTCTACTGAAAACACCCCCAAGACTTGCGCTAAGTGCCACCTCTTCCCCCTGGAGAACTTTGCCAAGGGAAAGATGCATTATAGTTTAACACCCACAGGTGATGGGGCTGTATCGTTTTGGGTATTGATTGTTTTTTCGTGGCTGGTAATAGCATGTATTAGCTTTGTTCTAATATGTATATTGCTTGAGCTGCGCCGTAAATGGGCTGATGTTAACAAGCCTGGCAGTCATTAATGAGATTCAGGAGAGGCAGTTAATTATCCCGGATAATAAAAGGGGAGTAGGTGATAATTATGGCTGACATTAATTCCGGTTTTCCGCAAAGCAAAACAGTTTATCAGCGTTGGAACATACACCACCGCCTGGTACACTTTGGAATTTACGCTCCGTTTATTCTATGTGCTATCACAGGATTGCCTATTAAATTCCATCATAAAGGCTGGGCACAAGCTCTTGCTTCCTTTTTCGGCGGCGGGGATGGACTCTTATTTTGGCACCTGCTTGCGGGAGTATTGATTTTTTTAACCTGTATTTACCATTTAGGGTATTCGCTTCTTTGGGCCGTCAAGTATCGCCATAATTTGACGATTCCGATGCTGCCATGGGCAAAAGGGACATGGACGGCTTTGAAACAGTATTTTGCCTACCAGTTGGGCAAAAGTGACGAACATCCTAAATTTGGGCGCTACCAGTGGAAAGAGATGTTTGACTACTGGGCGGTTTTCTGGGGGATGTTCATGATTGGTGGGTCCGGTCTTTTGATGTGGTTCCCGGAGTTTACGTTTCAGTATTTTCCCAAGTGGTTTGTTGATGCTTATCGGTGGGCTCACAGTGATGAGGCTGTACTTGCAGTGGTCTTTATTTTCACCTGGCATTTCTATAATGTTCATTTCCAACCTGAATTCTTCCCTATGAGCTGGGTATGGTGGGATGGAAAAATGTCTGTAGATACTATGGAACTTGAACATGGATTGGAATTGGAAATGCTTACGGAACAACAGCAGGAGATGCCAGGAAGGGGAACAGTTTCTTCTCCAAACAAAAAGTTTCCCAGTTCTGGTTGATTGGACTTCCTGATGTGAAAGGAGGAAAACTAGATGGCTGGTCGTTTTTCTAAAAGTAAACCCCTCATTATGGCGGAGTTCATTTTCTACAGCATTATATTAATCGCCTTTTTAACATGGATGCTTCCCATGGGATTTGGGAAATTTCATTAAAAAATATCCGGCAAAATGATATACCATCCAGCCTTTTTTAGGAAAGGAGGTCCGGTGATAAATGAGATTTATAAAATTAATGGTGGCAATGTTTGCAGTGGCTGTAACAGCAGCATTCTTGTTCAATATTCAGGCATTTACAGATAAGAGTTTTAACAAAGAAGTGGGGTTTTGTGCCAACTGCCATGAAATGAAACCAAACTATTATACCTGGCTGGTGACATCTCACAATCAATTTGGCTGCTTAAGATGTCATCAGGATATCACAATTGGTACCTTTGCGTACAAACACTGGAGAAACGTTATACCAGCACCTGTTGAGAAAAAAGGCATAATTCCAGACGATGTCTGCAGGTCGTGTCATACCAACACCCGTAATGTTTCTCCGCCCGGTGATATTATTTTCCCTCATGAATTGCATGTTGTTAAGCAAATTGACTGTGTTGACTGTCACAGCAATGTAACCCACCTTCACGTGTCAGAGTATATTAAAACTAATTACATAGAAAAGCAGAAGGAATTTACACCGGCTGTGTTTACAGACACCCAGGCAAAACAACTTATTAGAAAAGATAATCAGATATTGATGCCGGTGTGTATGCGCTGCCACAACGGGGACATGGCAACAGATGCCTGCAATGCATGCCATAAAAATATCAAAGCAGAAGATAAAATCGTTGTTAAGGAATAATAAGAAATTTCTAAGATTCCACGAAATAAATTTTCGTGGTTTTCTTTTTGTAGTAAAAGAAAAGTGCTTGTTTAGTCCCGCCCCTTGTTTGTTGTAAAAAACTGTAGTAAAATATTTAAGTATCAATAGTTGCACATTTTAAAAGACTATTGGTAAGCCTAATAGAAATGTCTATGTAGTATAGTTGACATAAGGATAAAGACAATGTTTACATAAACAGGAGGGGAATATTTATTATGGCTGAACAGGGAACGTGGAAAGTAAAAAAAGGCCTTGCAGAAATGTTAAAAGGCGGAGTTATCATGGATGTAACTACACCGGAGCAGGCCCAAATTGCAGAAGAAGCTGGGGCTTGTGCCGTTATGGCTCTCGAAAGGGTTCCGGCAGATATACGAGCAGCAGGAGGAGTTGCCCGGATGGCTGATCCCACCGTGGTTCAGAAAATCCTAGATGCAGTTACTATTCCTGTTATGGCTAAATGCAGAATAGGACATTTTGTTGAGGCGCAGATTTTGGAATCACTTGGAGTTGATTATATTGATGAGAGTGAGGTTCTGACACCTGCAGATGAACAGTTTCATGTAAATAAAAACATTTTTAAGGTTCCGTTTGTCTGTGGCGCCAGAAATTTGGGGGAAGCTCTGAGAAGAATCGGAGAAGGGGCTGCAATGATCCGTACCAAAGGGGAACCGGGAACCGGCGATGTAGTGGAAGCCGTACGGCATATGCGCATGGTTATGAGTGAAATACGTAAGCTGCAGAATCTGCCCGAGGAAGAATTAATGAGTGCAGCCAAGGAGATGGGGGCGCCTTACAATTTGGTTGTAGAAGTGGCCAGGCTGGGCAGGCTGCCGGTAGTCAACTTTGCAGCCGGTGGGATAGCCACTCCGGCAGATGCAGCCTTAATGATGCAGCTTGGCTGTGACGGTGTTTTTGTAGGTTCAGGTATTTTTAAATCAGGAGACCCTGCGAAGAGGGCTAAGGCTATTGTGGCAGCAACTACACACTACAATGATCCTCAGATGTTGGCAGAAGTGTCAAAAGATTTAGGAGAGCCGATGGTGGGAATTAATATTTCCACACTGGCCAATGTGGACCGGATGCAGGAAAGAGGATGGTAAGATAATTATGCGGGTTGGAGTACTAGCTCTGCAGGGAGCTTTTATTGAACATGAAAAGTCCCTGAAAAGCCTGGGATGTGAGACTATTCAGGTAAGGAAAAGGGAACAGTTGGAAAACATTGATGGGTTAATTATTCCAGGTGGGGAAAGTACCACAATTGGGAAGCTGATGAACGATTTTGACCTTATCGGGCCGATTAAGGAGCTTGCCGTAAAGGGTTTGCCTATATTCGGAACCTGTGCCGGCCTGATTGTGATGGCAAAGGAAATTGCCAATAGCAGTCAATTGCGCTTGGGAATGATGAACATTACTGTGCAGCGTAATGCTTTTGGCAGGCAGGTAGACAGTTTTGAAACCGACCTTCAAATAGAGGGGCTTGGTCAAGAGCCTTTCAGGGCTGTTTTCATCCGGGCTCCTTATATAGAGAAGGTGAGCGATGGAGTGGAAGTGCTGGCAACAGTGGATGAGAAGATCGTTTTTGCCAGGGAAAAGAATTTTTTGGCAACAGCTTTTCATCCTGAATTAACTGATGATACAAGGGTTCATGAGATATTTATGAATTGTTGTAAAACATTTCACAATTTGCGTTGACAATCCTCAACAAGAAGAATATAATATAAAATTGAAACAGCATATTGGCTGAATGATTGTTACAGAAGAAGGGGAAACCCGCCGAAGGGGCAAGGTTCGGTAGTCCCAGACCGAATCAAAACTCTCAGGTATACCATATGTGTATGTTACTGTAACAGGACAGACCTCTGGAGAGACTTGTTAGCAAGCGCCGAAGGAGCAAAACCGGGTTTCCGGCGAATCTCTCAGGCAAAAGGACAGAGTGAAGGGGCCGTTTTTCCTACGAAAGTAGGAGAAGCTTATTCTTCTGTGTCTCCAGGGGTCGCCGTCAGGTAGACCTCTTTTTTGATGGATTTTTTTGCTGCAAAACCGCTAAATGCGGATATACGAAAAACACTATGAAGGGGACAGTAAACGGAGGATTTTTGCAGAGAGCCGGTGGGAGGTGTGAACCGGTAAAATCTGATGTTGAATCCACCCCTGAGTGGGAAGGCGTTTAAGCTTCACCGGTTGATGCCCGTTACTGCATTTTCTAAGTGGGCCGGTTTTGTTCGGTCAACCAGGGTGGTACCGCGGGAAATAGCCTCTCGTCCCTGAGAAAGTGAAATTCTTTCTTTGGGATGGGAGGCATTACTTTTTTTGCCTGTTATAGGAGGTGGGTGGAAAAGAACCGAAGACATAATTTTGTTAAGGGCAGAAATACTAAAAATTATGAGTGCTAAAAGCATACTAATTTACAATTTGAAGGGAGAGTTTTTTGAAATGACAGAAAGAGTATTTAATTTTAACCCAGGTCCGGCTATGTTGCCGGTAGAAATTCTTGAAGAAGCTCAAAAGGAACTACTGAACTATAAGGGAACCGGAATGTCGGTTATGGAGATCAGTCATCGTTCCAAGCAGTTTGAAGAAATAATCGTCGGTGCGGAAGCGCTGCTCAAGGAATTGATGGGAATTCCCGAAAATTACCGGGTGTTATTTATTGGTATGGGAGCAACAGGGCAGTTTGATATGATTCCGATGAACTACCAGGTTGGCGGTAAAGCGGGCAACTATGTAATTACCGGTAGTTTTGCCAATAAGGCCTATAAAGAAGGGGCCAAAATTGGAGAAGCCCATGTTGCTGCAACCACCAAGGAAATTAACTTTGCAAGAGTAGCCAATCCTGATGAAATCAAGATGAGTGATAATCCTGCTTATCTTCATATAACTTCTAACAACACGATTTTTGGTACTCAGTGGAAGGTTTTCCCTGAGACGGGAGATGTCCCCCTGATTGCTG
Source organism: Phosphitispora fastidiosa (assembly GCF_019008365.1). Classification (NCBI taxonomy): domain Bacteria; kingdom Bacillati; phylum Bacillota; class Clostridia; order Eubacteriales; family Peptococcaceae; genus Phosphitispora; species Phosphitispora fastidiosa. The sequence goes on from NZ_JAHHUL010000013.1 coordinate 65,664, forward strand.
ATATGTCCAGTGATATCCTCTCCAAAAAGATTGATGTTTCCAAGTTTGCCCTGATTTACGCCGGAGCACAGAAGAACCTGGGCCCTGCTGGAGCAGCAGTAGTAATAATAAGAGAAGATATGCTTGAAAAATCCAACCAGGATCTGCCTACAATGTTGAAATATGATATTTATGCGAAAAACAATTCTTTGTATAACACCCCTGCTTCATTTACGATTTACATGATTAAGCTGATGCTGGAGTGGGTTAAAGCTCAGGGTGGGCTCGAAGTTATGGAACAGCGCAACGAACATAAAGCGGGTCTCGTGTATGATGCTATTGACAAAAGCAGTGGGTTCTACAAGGGACATGCGGAGACTTCCAGCAGGTCACTGATGAATATTACCTTCAGGCTGCCAAATGAGGAGCTTGATAAAGAATTTATTGCGGAAGCAGCTAAAATTGGTCTTTCAGGTCTCAAAGGACACCGGGAAGTAGGCGGCATCCGGGCTTCCATTTATAATGCCATGCCTGTTGCCGGCTGTGAAAAGCTGGTTGCGTTCATGAATGATTTTAAAAATAAAAAGGCTTAAATATATTAAGAGGGGAGACAGAATATCAATGAAAGTTTTAGTATTGGACAATGTTTCTGAAAAGGCAGTGAAAATCCTGTCAGATGGCGGGATTGAGGCTATAGTAAATAATAATAAGATGACCGAGGAAGAGCTGTGCGCGATTATTGGCGAATATGAAGGGGTTATCGTGAGAAGCGCTACCAAAATCACTGCACCGGTGGTTGCGGCAGCCAAAAACCTTAAAATAATCGGTCGTGCCGGCGTTGGAGTTGACAATATTGATATCCCTGCGGCCACTAATGCAGGTTTAATTGTAGTCAACGCTCCGGATGGGAATACCATAGCAGCTACGGAACAGACCCTGGCTCTGATGCTGGGTCTCGCCCGTAATCTTCCCCAGGCCCATAAAGATCTCAAGGAAGGCAAGTGGATGCGGAAGGAATACCTTGGGGTTGAATTAAGGAATAAGGTTCTGGGAGTTATCGGATTAGGCAGAATTGGAACGGCTGTTGCCAAGAGAGCACAGGCCTTTGAAATGAAGACGGTCGGCTATGACCCTATGGTATCGGCTGAAGCTGCTGCAGCTAACGGGATTACCTTTAAGTCCCTGGAAGAGGTTATTAAAGAGTCTGATTTTCTGACCCTGCATATTCCCAAAACAAAGGAATCACTCAATCTGATTAATAAAGCAGCCATTGCTATGATGAAGGACGGCGCCAGGATAATTAATGTGGCGCGCGGCGGCGTTGTTAATGAAGAAGACCTTTATGAAGCTGTAAAAAGCGGTAAATTAGCCGGAGCTGCACTTGATGTTTGGGCAGCTGAACCTACCACCGAGAGTCCGCTGTTTGAGCTGAATAATGTTATTGTGGCTCCTCATCTGGGGGCTTCGACCAAGGAAGCTCAGGTTAATGTGGCTCTGGATGTGGCTGAAGAGTTTGTAAATGTGCTGGTTAAAGGTGAAATGGCTAAAAATGCGGTTAATCTTGCACCAATTAAGCCGGACGTTTTGGCTGCTATTAAACCATATCTGACACTTGCGGAGAAAATTGGCAAAATGCAGGCACAGCTGATTAACGGTTCAGTTAAGAGTATTAAGATAACATACAGCGGTGAACTTACACAGGTAGAGGTATCTCCTCTGACCACTTCATTCCTTAAGGGATTCCTGGAGCCGATGGTGGAAGAAGCCGGTTCTGTCAATTTTGTCAATGCACCTATTCTGGCAAAAGAAAGAGGCATTGCGGTTGAAGAAGCTAAGATTGCCGAGGCCGGTGACTATAAGGCATATATTTCCGTTAAGGTAGAAGCTGATTGCGTCAAGGAGGTATCGGGAACCCTGTTTGGCGATGATGACCCCAGGATTGTTATGATTGACGGCTACCGGATTAATGTTGTTCCTGCAGGGAATATCCTGGTAGTGCCGCATCAGGATAAACCGAAGATAATCGGACCGGTTGCCAACCTGATTGGTGAACATGATATTAATATTGCCGGAATGCAGGTGGGCCGCAAGGTAGTTGGCGGCAGGGCTATTATGATCCTGGAAGTTGATGCAGCTCTGCCTGATGCTACTGTGGCTGAAATCGCCAAGGTTAATGGTGTTTATGACGTAAAAATGGTCACCCTTTAACAAGTAGTTGCCTGCAAAAATGTTTGATATACCGGCATAGTGTTGAATAAGCTTGTCAGAAGTTGGTAAAGATATGTACGAGTGTTTGAAAAACAGGTATCTATATAGTATAATTAAAAAACAGGGAAAAATGCAGTTTTCCCGATGACAGCGGGATGTACCTCTCATCCCTGATAGAATTTCTGTCAGAGATGAGAGGTTTTATTTCGTACTAATGTTCAGGGGGCGCATAGAGTGTTAGATTTAAAATTTGTTCGAAGCAATCCCGACAAAGTCAAGGAAGCCTTAAAAAAACGCGGACAAGTTGTCGGACTGGACAAGTTTCTTGAATTGGAGGATCAGAGGCGCAAGAAACTCGTTGAAGTGGAACATTTAAAGAACCAGCGCAATACCGTGTCCGAGGAAATTGGCATGCTTAAGAAGCAGGGAAAAGATGCTGAGGACATGATACTTAATATGAGACAGGTATCCCAGCAGATAAAGGAAATGGACGAAGAGTTAAGGGTGGTAGAGGAGAAACTTTGCTATACTCTGCTCACAATTCCTAATATACCAAATGAAAATGTGCCGGTTGGAACCTGTGAAGAAGATAACTGTGAGGTTAGAAAATGGGGTGACCCCGGAAAATTCGATTTTGAACCCCTGGCCCACTGGGATATTGGCGAGAACCTGCAGATTCTGGATTTTGAACGCGCCGCCAAGGTAACCGGAGCCCGGTTTACCTTTTATAAAGATCTGGGAGCCCGGCTGGAGCGGGCAGTGATAAACTTTATGCTTGATCTGCATACCCGTCAGCATGGGTATACGGAGATTTTTCCTCCATTTATGGTCAACAGGGACAGTATGACCGGGACCGGCCAGCTTCCCAAATTTGAAGAGGATGCCTTCAGGATTGACAATGTAGACTACTTTTTGATTCCCACTGCAGAAGTACCGGTTACTAACCTATACAGGGATGAGATTCTTGATGGAGCGAAACTTCCTGTATATCACTGTGCATACAGCGCGTGTTTCCGGGCTGAGGCCGGGGCTCATGGGCGTGATACCAGGGGGCTCATCAGACAGCACCAGTTCAACAAAGTGGAGTTGGTGAAGTTCTGCAGGCCTGAAGATTCCTATGATGAACTGGAGAAGCTGACTGCAAATGCAGAAAAGGTGCTGCAGCTCCTGGAGCTTCCTTATCGGGTGGTCTGCCTCTGTACCGGCGACCTGGGATTCAGTTCGGCCAAGACTTACGATATCGAGGTATGGCTGCCTAGCTACGGGACGTACCGGGAGATATCATCCTGCAGTAATTTTGAGGATTACCAGGCCAGAAGGGCACAGATAAGATTCCGGAGGGAGCCTAAGGCAAAGCCCGAATATGTGCATACCCTCAATGGGTCTGGATTGGCTGCTGGAAGGACGGTAGCCGCCATCCTGGAGAACTACCAACAGGAGGACGGCAGTGTACTCATACCGGAGGTTTTAAGGCCCTACATGGGTGTTGAAAAAATCACCAAATAGTAGCAGAATGCTTTGGTTGACAACAGTTTTTTTCTATGTTATACTCTTGAATGTATCGGACGGAGGGGTGTCCGAGCGGTTTAAGGAGGCGGTCTTGAAAACCGTTGAACTCTTACGGGTTCCGTGGGTTCGAATCCCACCTCCTCCGCCATAAAATGCACAATATGGAGAGATGGCCGAGTAGGTCGAAGGCGATCGCCTGCTAAGCGATTATACGGGCAAAACCTGTATCGTGGGTTCGAATCCCACTCTCTCCGCCATGTCATGCGCCCGTAGCTCAGTTGGATAGAGTGTCTGACTACGAATCAGAAGGTCACAGGTTCGAATCCTGTCGGGCGCGCCACTTAAATCTTGGTGTGAAATTCCGAAATGTAGTTTTACATTTGGAATACCGGAATGCAGTTTTATTTTATATGAAGATAACAAACTGCCATGGTGACTGCCATGGTAGAACTGTGTAAACAACATGTCCTCGTAGTACAATGGATAGTACAGCCGCCTCCTAAGCGGTAGATCCAGGTTCGACTCCTGGCGAGGGCATCATTTTTGTTAAATGGGCCAGCGGCCGTTACCAATGGGCCACTGGCTTTATTAGTTTTAACTAGGAATTAATAACTAGGAATTAATAACTTTCAGGACGGGGTTTGGTTTTGGACCATCACGATTATATGTCAATAGCCCTCGAAGAGGCCAGGGCTGCATTTGAATTAGGGGAAGTGCCTATTGGGGCAGTTATAGTGCTGGATGGAGAAGTTGTTTCCAGGGCGCATAATATGAAGGAACAGTGGAAGGATGCCACAGCCCATGCGGAAACAGTGGCTATAAACAGGGCTGTAAAGCAGCTGGGCCACTGGAGACGCCTCAGGGAAGCGGCGCTGTACGTGACTCTGGAGCCCTGCCCTATGTGTGCCGGGGCTATTGTCCAGTCACGCATAAAGCTGCTGGTTTATGGGGCAGATGATCCAAAGGCCGGGGCTGTTCGCTCATTGATGAATATAGTCCAGGACCCCAGGCTGAATCACCGGGTTGAAGTGCTGGCAGGGGTAATGGAGCAAGAATGCTGTGGATTGATGAAGGATTTTTTCCGGCGACTGAGGAAGCCGGGAGAACAGGAAGAGTAAAAGCAGTGAAGGCTTACCCCGTAAAGTGAAGGCTGGGATCTGTTAAATTTTACACGGAGAAGTAGCGAAGAGGCTGTAACGCGCCGCACTCGAAATGCGGTTGTCCGCAAGGGCACGTGGGTTCGAATCCCACCTTCTCCGCCATTTTTGAAGCACCAGGGCTTAGACTGACACAGTTTAAGCTCTTTTCTGTTATCACTTTTGCAAGAGGGATAAATTTATGGTTTCTAATCCAATAATGTTGACTGGAATCAACTTCTTGTAAAATGTACATAATAATGCTATAATGATGTACATGAAGGGAGGCGACAAATCATGCCCCAGATAAGACCGATTACTGATTTAAGAAACACCAATGAAATCTCCGACCTGTGTCATGCCAAGAAGGAGCCGATATTCATAACGAAAAACGGCTATGGCGACTTAGTTGTTATGAGCATTGAAACCTTTGATTCCATGCTGGAGGATCGTGAAATAGATGCGGCTATCGCGGAAGCCGAGGCCGAGTACACTTCCGATGACCAGCTTATAGATGCAAGGGAAGCTCTGTCGAGCTTAAAGAGGAAGCGCTTTGGAAAGTAAATATTCAGTAAAATTACTGCCTCGTGCATATTGCGATTTGGATGGCATATATACCTACATCGCTGAAACGCTGATAGAGCCAGGCATCGCTGTCAAATTGGTTGACTCGATTGAAGAAGCTATTTTTAGCTTGGAAAGTGTGCCTCAACGCGGAGCGTTAAGAAAAACAGGCACTTATGCCAATAAGGGATACCGCCAGCTTTTCGCAGGTAATTTTACTGTAGTATACCGTGTTGCAGAAGCGAAAAAAATGGTTCTCGTTGTTACGGTACGATACTCAAAAACTCAGTTTTAAGAGGCCGATGCTAACACCTTGCTCACAAACATCCGTAAAACTTTCTTATGTGAGCATTTCCCCCGAAGCCTCTTGACACAAGCATAACAGCCATAAAATCCGCACTGTTGAGCCATTTTACCCGCTCCAAGCGACACCCCAAAGCACCGGCATGACACCCGTGAAAACTCACGGATAACGACTCGAAATGCGGTTGTCCGCAAGGGCACGTGGGTTCGAATCCCACCTTCTCCGCCATATTGTATATTAGTCAAGTGATTCCAGCCATTGAGGCAAGAATCCCTTATTTATTCTTCCGTTTCAAATTCAGCATTAGAAATGTGCTTATACACCTCTCTGCTGATTGTGGATTGTTCGATGGCTACAGCGAAATGCCCACCATTTTCGAAACTGAGCAGGCGTGCACCCGGAATGGTTGAAGATGTAAAGACAGCATTCTGATACGGCTGTAAAGTATCATCTTCAGCATGTACGACCAGTGTCGGTGTGCGGATTCCGGCAACCCGCCTTACCGCCTGTGTCGCTCTGCGTGCCGCTGTGTTGCCACGGAACGCCGAGGACGGGGAAGTATCCGCCGAACCGGTGAAACCCGCCGTAAGATTCGAAATTGCGGCAAATCCGGAAGAAACCTCGCAGATTACAGGTTAGTCTTGTTAATCCCGGCATGATTACCTCCTTTTTGAGCATAAAAAAACAGCCCCGAAGGGCGGCCTGATTCATAATCACATTTTCATAGTTGATTATTCTTACACTAAATCACCGACGATTTTTTAATTTCGTCGGGATTTTAGTGCATATAAAGAGCATGAACTTACACAATACTGTCCATAATCTCTGAAATCGTCCGGCAGATATCTTCAAACGAAATGTCGTCGGCATAAGAAAATTCTCGCTGGTAACGCTGCCAGAAATCCATAAGCCGGGAACTGTTTTTGATCTGCTCCATAATGGTTTTATGCCGGGACAGCACGTCCTGGCTACCCCGCTTTGTTGCAGTCTGCTTAAGCGCCTGCTTTAAAACTGCCGGATCACATTTAGTCCATCGAAGGTTATGTAAGATATAAATGTCGTAAAAATCTCTCGGGCGAGTGTTGGCTTCATTTCTGGACAATATGGTCTCCAGCTTTTCAGCCAGTATGGTTTCAAGATTGTATGCCAGCACCGAAACAGACCGCTTGTCAAACATAAGGCGAAAAGAGTATTCAACCTCTCTCGGCGTGATCTTGTCCCCGGTGGTGACATCGACCGTCAAGGGAACCTTGAGGGGCGGGTAGTCGGCGGATAAGCTGACACGGATGCCCGGATAATCGTCGCCCTCCCTGATGTCCGCTGTGCGCAGAACCGAAAACTTCACATCATCTGCAACTTCGATTTTGCAGATATCATTAAAGACTGCCGATATGGATTCATTGGTAAGGTCCATTCCTTTTATGGTGGTGTCCAAATCCATTGTCGCTCGTGTATCAAGTCCTACGATGGCGGCGATCAGAAATCCGCCCTTCAGGACAAAGTTGTTTTTATAGCGCGATAGCGAAATCCGTTCAAGCAGCCGCTCCATCATATAGTTCTGCATGACAATCTGAGCCGATATATTCTTTTCCGCAGCCTGCTTTTTAATCAGCGCCTTTAGCTGCATTGGGTTATTTGTAATCACAGCAGCACCTCCATATAAGTCAGTATCCTTGCCTTGACCCGCAGCTGTTCGGCATATCCAATCAGCTTGGATATATCTTTGTTCTTCGAAGCGGTATAGGCTTTCATGGCCTGATTGATATTCTGAATGTCGGATTTGTTTTTTACAATATCGCAAAGGGTACGCTCGATGTCGTATACTTTTAGAGTGTGGCCAGCAGGAGAAACGATGTCTGTAATGCCTAATCCATAAAATTTTGGCAGAACAACCTTAGCCGTGATATTTTGTTTTTTAGCATTGCCCGTATTATATCCATGCGGGAATGTCATGTTATAGCGGTGCGGAGTACGGTCTGTCATGCCGTGCAGATATAACGCTGTTTCGTGAGAATAAATGCCTTTCGAGAAGCGATACTGGAGAATAAATAATTCATCCTCCCAAACCTCCGGCAGAGCATAAACGCCCCGGTCAACTCTTACAACAGCTCCGGCATCCGTCATCTCAGATAGGCATCGCCTTGGGATTCCAGCGTCAGTAACTTGTTCCGACGTTATAAAGCCGTTGTTTTCTGCCAGCATTTGATTAATGATTTGCCCGTTGTCCGTCATGACATCACCCCCTTTTTTCATGTTGTACATTTATGCTTCAAATTATACATTATTGTAGCATGAATGTACAGAAAAATTTGGTTAAGTGTAGCGATGTCCACCTGCCGCAGGGGGTGAGTGCAGTTGTTGAAACGGTTTACCGGTCATCCTAATTATCAGCGATGACTACTACTACCGGGTAGAGACAAACTCTGTGGGATTTCGGAGGCGAATTTAACCCCAAACAGGCTATGTAGCACTGAAAACACCAGAAGATTAGCAAGGTACGATAGACCGGGCAAAACGGAGACCAGAGCCTTTTTGAGAAAACGGCCTAATGACATGCCAACAGATAAATTAACCTTTCGGTCATTGGTTAGAATTGACGAGGTAAGGCTAAACCGGGAAAGTATTTTAATAAAAGGGACAACAGCTTGGTATTGACTTCTTCAAAAGTATTGGATATACCGTCTTAGCGGAAACCAAGCCGGGACGAGAGTTAAGAATATCAACTAATTCATCCCAGCAAAGGTGGTCATCAACTCTAAGACAGACTGCTTTTTCAACAAATTCACTTAGCATGCTACGAAAAGGCCACAGGAAATTTGGCAATAAAGATATGGTCCTGTCCTGATCTTCGGATTTGTTTTGATTCTGACATAAATATCCGTAAATTGGTATCAGCGACTCAGAATTGCCGTCAACAGCCCATCTCTCATAATGTTTGTGGCGATGGGGCTTGCAAGTGCCACAAATGGGACAATAATCAAAAGGAAAATCAGGAGATTTTTTACCATAAAGATATAAATAGTCTTTGACAGACGCCCCCAGGAAAGTTATTATAACCATAGAAACAGGACTCCTTAGAGTTCTGTTTACAGGAGATGAGCTTTCGGGGGGCTGCCAGGACGTTGACTGAAAGCTCTTTTATTTTGCTCCCAGCAAACAAGGAAATTATGCCAAGTCCTGATTCGATTAACTGGCGGAAATATCCTTCAATACCGACAAATATTTTGGTCAAAGTTGCGGTTTTGCCGACACCAAATGTGGGTGCTAACAATATTTAAAATAACGGCTGTACGTCATTCTAAATATGGCGAATTTGCCACAATAAAAAATAAAATGGGACAAGTAGTATCTGTAAACTTTCAGGAGTTTTGTCGAATTCTCGACTGATTAATCATTGCATTTGTTCGCATCTCCGCATACAATATAATTAGATTATTTTGGAAATTGAGGTTTCTGACGTGAGTTCATACATAAGTGTAAAAGATGCCGCTCAAAAATGGGGATTGTCAGACCGACGTGTACAAGTTTTGTGTTCTCAGAAGAGAATAGAGGGAGCATTTAGACTGGGTAATGCATGGGCTATACCTGCTGATGTAAAAAAACCAGATGATCAGAGGAAAAACCGAAATAAATGCTAAGCTAGCATACCGGTTATTTCACTTTATCATGTTTATCGGATCGCTTTGGTTATAGCATCGTTGGAGGGTACTACAATGCAACTGCGTCTTGAGAAACTGGGCTATAGCATAAGGAGTCATATAGAATGAATAGTATACTTAACAGCATATTTACCGCGCTACATATTAAACCTGAAAATGGATTAGCAGTTGAAGATTCGCTTTCTGATATGACAACATATCAGAGATTATTTTTCAAGCAAGTACAGGAGAAAGTCGGAGTTGATGCTGTATATTTTCTGCGCGATTCAGACGGAATTGCTAAGATTCCACTGATCTATTTTTCAGCTATGGATAAATATGATCCAGATGAGGTGGCGACTTTACATCGGTTAGCATGGAATCTTGGTGAGGCCCCTTTATTGTTTATAGTAACACCGAATGAACTAAAAATATTTAACAACTACAAAACACCTCGAAAAAAAGATGGGAGTTTGGATCCAAAAGCGGGCTTAATAGAGACAATAAAGCTTGCGGATGATTTAGAGTCACAACGCCAGCAATTGGTGCATTATAATCGTATTCAGCTCGAAAGCGGAGATTTCTGGCGCACAAGCAAGACTCGATTCGACAGTAAAGCACGAATTGATGCAACGCTGATGAATAATCTAAAAATTATGCGTAGCACTTTGATTAAGCAAATTAAAAAGAGATTAGATGAGGAGCAACAACAATCAGTTAATATTGTTGCTATAGTGCATGGTTTGCTTAGCCGTTCTATTCTGATCAAATATCTGGAAGAGAGGAAAGACTCAAACAAGAACTCAGTCTTTCCTGCTGGGTTTTATGCACAATTTTTTGACAAGGCAGAGTGCTATACTGATATTTTAATGAGCAAACATGCAACGTACAATTTATTTAATTGCTTAGAAGAAAAGTTTAATGGTGATATGTTGCCATTAGTTGCTGACGAATTAGACATTGTGTGCGAAGACGATTTAAGAACTCTACGCCTGTTTTTGTTAGGGGATACAGAACTGACAAGTCGGCAGATTGCTTTATGGCCTCTGTATAGCTTTGATGTCATTCCTATTCAGCTTATTAGTAGTATTTATGAGTTGTTTTTTCATTTGTCAGATAATGAAGATGATAAAGGTACTTACTACACACCTCTTCATCTAGTAGATATGTTGATGGATGAAGTATATCCTTGGGAGGGTACATTTTCACCAACTACTTTTTTGGATCCTTCTTGCGGTTCTGGTATTTTTTTAGTTGAAGCTTACCGTAGATTGGTTTGCAGATGGATGAGAAGTAACAATAGAACAGCAATTTCCAATAATGAGTTAACTGAGTTGCTGGAAAAATGCATATTTGGAGTTGACCTTAATGGAGAAGCCGTTCGGGTTGCTTCATTTAGTTTAAGTCTTGCTATGTGTGATTTTCTTGACCCCAAAAGTATATGGGATTCTCTTTCTTTCCCAGGATGCAACGTTTAATGCCAAAGATTACGATATAATAATAGGAAATCCTCCTTGGCAAAGCCAAATGACTGAACTGGCTGAGCAATATATTAATGACCATAAGAAAATTGTAGGAGACAAGCAAATAGCCCAGGCATTTTCATTGAAGTGTTCTAGTACTTGTAAAGAAAATGGAATTGTTTGCTTGCTAATGCCAAGCAAAGGTTTTCTTTTCAATCGCTCCAGCAAAAGCAAAAAGTATCGGGCAGACTTCTTCAATGATAATACTGTTCTGGTAATAATCAATTTTTCTATATATAGGAAATTTCTCTTTGATCATGCCAGCGGCCCTGCTGTGGGGGTTATTTATACTCCAAGGAAAAGCAGTGATAATAACCCTATCTTTTACTGTACCCCGAAGCCGCTCTACACAATAGAAGACATGAGGAAATTTACTATTGAACCTAATGATATCTGTAGAATTCCAAGAGACATAGTAAACGATGATCGTATTTGGAAAATTGCAATGTGGGGTGGGCCTAGAGATCTTGAATTGATAGATAAAATGCAGAGTAGTTTCTATACACTTCAAGTGTTTGTAGATCATTTTAAGATGAAAAGCGCCGAAGGCTATAATGTCGGTAATAAGGCTAAAATATGTGACGACTTTTTGGGAATGCCACACATAACAGTGGATAATTTTGCCGAATTTTATATTGATAAAGATTGTTTGCCAGAAGTAGATTTTAACAAATTTCAAGTATCTACTGATAAAAATCGCGAAGTGTATAAGGCTCCCCATTTAATTATTAAGCAAAGTCACAGGAAAACTCACTTTCTATCTGCCGTATTAGATTATGATGCTCTCTTTAATCATAGCTTTTTGGGAATACATGGAGATATAAACTTATTGAAGTATATAAGCCTTATCGTAGGTTCGAAAGTATTCTCATATTACCACTTAATGACGAACAGAAGGTGGCCCGCTTAAGATTATCATCTACCGTTGATTTTCCACAGTTGTGTGATGCTGCTCTATCTCTAAGGGATAATCCAACATCGTACTTTAACCTGAGTATTTCTCCTGACTTTTGACATGTCCAGCATCCTCATTATTGGCCTCCCTTCAAGCTTAATACTTGAAGGTTACCAGTTAATTTGTCAGCTCGACAAGGTGTCCGGATTATACCGTTATGCTATCCGGATGTTTCCGAAATCAGTGTCCGAATGTCGCTGAAATACGCAATAGACTGAGTGAAGGAAGTAAAGAGATTATCGCAGGTAGCATTGACACTGCTGTTGAAGTAACGCGAAGACAGAGGAGATGACTACGTAAACAGTATACTTCTAATTATACTAATTGCAGGAACAGAATAGATGGCATCTTTTTTCACCTAACTTCTCATATTGCATATAAGTCAAGGGATTCCAGCCATTGAGGCAGGAATCCCTTGTTTAATTTATTCTTCCGTTTCAAATTCAGCATTAGAAATGTGCTTATACACCTCTCTGCTGATTGTGGATTGTTCGATGGCTACAGCGAAATGCCCACCATTTTCGAAACTGAGCAAGCGTGCACCCGGAATGGTGGAAGATGTAAAGACAGCATTCTGATACGGCTGTAAGGTGTCATCCTCAGCATGTACGACCAGTGTCGGTGTGCGGATTCCGGCAATTCGCTCATTGGGTAAAGCAGCGTAGTGATCAAAAGCGGCACCTGACTTGCGCAGCGCTGCAGGGTTCATATAATCAATGACTTGATCCATTACTTTTATTTGTTCCTGGCTGAGGGTTGCTATCACTTCTTTGTTGGCCCCCATCAACTGCATAATCTGTTTCTTAAACAGGTTTACCGAAACCCAATAAGGAAAGTCTCTTTGCATTAGATTTGACAACATCTTGCCTTGTTTTATTCCCTGTTTTCCCGCTTGTTCGGATACATTTGTTGCTCCGGCGGAGATGAGAGTAAGGGAAGAAACCCGGTCAGGATGAAGCAGTGCAAAAAGAAGTGCTGAGGGACCGCCGGCTGAAAAGCCAATCACGGCAGCTCTTTCAACTTTGAGATGGTCTAACAACTTTGCATATGCATGAGCCTGATCATCATAAGTGGCCCCCTCCGGTAAACTTGACCCCAAATAGCCAAAACGCGAAGGTGTAATGCATCTAAACTTTTCGCCTAATACAGTACGGGCAAGCAGTTCTCCCTGGTCATAACCGCCACCACCTCCATGGATTACTAAAACATCAGGGCCAACTCCACCTTCGGTATATTCAAGATTGCCATAAGATGTAGCGATAATACTGCTCTTCCCTTGGACACGATCATAAGATACTTGCATATCTCCTTGATATTTCACCCAAATCAGAAATGTTGAAACAATTAATATACTCACTGACAGAACTATTATTTTTTTCTTCACTGTTATTTACACTCCTATCGAACACTTTTTGACTTCATAGAATGGGCTACACAGGCTGTCCCAAGAATAATACTGACAGTATGGAAAGCAAAGGCACCCCAGAGTTCATTTATCCAGTGCAACTTCCTTAACAACTTTTAGAGTTAGTCCCAGATTATAGATTTGGTTTATTGTGGCATGCAGTGAAGCCTGGTCAAATTTTCGGCACGTAATTTTAGTTTCCCCACCGGGCAAAAACTCCAGTTCAATTTCTGCCAACCCTCGAAGCCGCCGTTTATCAATATGCCCGAGTACAACAATTTCATAGTTCATTAATACCTCCTCCTCACATTGCTATATATTATTTATAACTCATGGGAGGTTAGGTTGTAACCTAACCAAAGTTCAGGTATCGGGTTAGGTTTTTGTAATTTTTCATATACAGGGAGGGGCAGATATGTTCCAAAAGGCGGTCTGATATCCGCCAGTCCAAGAGCGCGTATGCGCGATTGGGTAACTGGCTGAATCGTTGCCGACCTGGAGGAATATATCTGCCCCTCTCATGGTTTAGATAAATTTAAATAATCTTCAGTTCCTTTGCTTTATTGACAGCCTGGGTCCTGTTTTTCACTCCGAGTTTTGCGTATATATGGTTAGTATGCCACTTGACCGTTCCTAAACTAATGTAGAGCTTACCGGCAATTTCTGTATTTGGTAACCCGGTGGCAACTAACTTTAAAACTTCTAACTCCCTTTCACTGAGGGGTTCTGCCAAACCACCGGCTGTGTTAATCCCTGAGACCAAACGGTTTAAGTTTAATTCCGAGTGAAAGTCCTCAATCAGGCTGGTAACGAACTCCGGAGCAGTGTCCGGTACTAAAGGCAGCAGGTGTAAAACCTGCTCTCCCTCTTGCAGAAAAGACCGGCGGTAGTTATGCGGGGCCGCGATGTTGACAGCCTCCCGGAGCTTCATCTTTGCGCTATCTGCATTGCTTAACGCATCATATAAAATAGCCTGCAAAATCAAAATACTAATCAAGCGCCCGTTCCGCTGACCCTTGCGTGAGAAATTCTCCAGCCTTACCAGGAGAGCTTCTGCTTTCTGCCAGAGGTTTTTGGTCATCAGGAAGCGTACAAAGACCAGGTAGGACTGTTCCTTTAATGAAGTAATCTCACCCTCCGGGGATAATTCGCTTCTCATAATCCAATCTTCGACCCATTGTACATCACCTGCAGCAAGTTTGAATTCTGCAAGAAGCGCCTCAAATCTCAGGGTAATAATGGGCAAACCTGCGGATCTGGCGCTATTAAGAGCGTTTTGAATTACAGCTGAAGCATCTTCCTGGCTTCCCTGCAAGGCTTTGATTTTGGCCAGAGTTCTTTCCCCATCTCCGCCGAAGATATTGTGCATTGCCAGCCTTCGGCTGGTTTCGATTCCTCTGAGCACACTTTCTTCTGCCAATTCAATCTGATTAGACTCAAAATAAAAGACAGCCAGAGGGATGTTAAGAATTCCTGCCGCCGGCAAAGGCCTGTTTTCGGTGTTCTTAACTGCCAGCATATCCAGGCATAATTGAATTGCATACTGCAAATCGCCCTGGATATAGTAATTATAAACCAAATCCATTGTTACGGTACAAATGGATAAGGTGTATCCGAACTGCCTGCTAATCTGCAATGCCTCTTTGAAGGCATCGGTGGATCTCTCCAAATAACCTCTGCTTCTCAGAGACTGAGCCAATGCCACCAGAGCAAAAACCTTCAACCCAAGGTCCTGTTTGCCCATCAGCCCTATAGCCTCCTCTGCCAGTTCTATGGTCATTTTATCTTCGCGAATATTTGCGAGCCAGGCTTCCAGTGTTTTAACCCTTCCCAAGCTCAACCTGTCTGTATTTTTTATTTGCTTAAAATCTTTTACATAAGAACAGGCCTGTTCAATTTGGGACAGGAGAAAATGGGCACAGGCTTTGGTCGAACAAAGCTCTCCGTCCTTGCGGACAAGGTTTTCACCTATACATTCCAACCATTCGATAAGAGTATATAAGTCTCCCCTGATAATGCTCTGACTGAGTTGTCCCTTTATTAAGCCGACCGCTTTCTCCTTATCTCCGGCAGCTAAAGAATGTTCTATGGCTTCATTTTGATAACCGTTACCTTCATACCATTTAGCAGCCTTTTGATGTAAAACTGCTTGTTGCTTTGCCCCTAACTCTGTACGGAGGAAATCTGCGAACAGGTGATGATAGCGATACCATTGACGCTCTTCATCCAGAGGAATCAGAAAGAGGTTGTTTTGTTCCAGGTTTAGCAGGATATTCATACTGTCTTTTCTGTTTGTCAATTCATTACATAAATCAGCACACAGCCGGTTTAATATTGCTGTGCTGCAAAGAAATTCTTTGACTTCATCCGTTTGCAGGTGAAAAACTTCATCAAACAGGTAGTCTATGACAAACCTGTGGCTTCCCCTAAACCGGTCAATAAACTCCGCTATCCCCTGGTCCTCTCTGCCGCGGAGGGAAAGGGCTGCCAGTTGGAGACCGGCAATCCATCCCTCGGTTCTGGTCTTAAGGGAAACAATGTGCTCCGTTTTTAAACTGAGCTGCATAGTTTGAGCAAAAAATGCCCTCGCCTCTTCGTCAGAGAACCTTAAATCATTTACCCGGACCTCTGTCAGCAGACTTCTCACCCGCCACTTTCCAAGGGGCAGAGGAGGGTCGAGACGCGAAATAATTATTATATGAAATAACGGCGGACAATTCTCAATCATGAATTCTATAGTCCGGTGCAGATAATCATTAGTAATCATATGATAATCATCTATTGCCAAAACTGACGGGCTATCCATACATACCAATCGGTTAAGCAGCAGTGTTGCTATAATCTCGGGAGTTGGCAGCTGCGGGGATTCTATCAGGCTGCTGATGTCCTGGTCAAACCCTTTCAAGATGCTCTTTAGTGATGCAATAAGATATGTGAGGAATCGCTTTGGGTCATTGTCCCCGGAATCCATGGAAACCCAGGCACATTCACGGTTAACGGTTTTAAACCATTCTGTAACTAATGTTGTTTTGCCATACCCTGCCGGGGCGGAAACCAGCGTAAGTTTGCCTCCCAGCTCTATCCCTTCAGAGATTTTGCGAATCAATAAGGAGCGAGAGACCGTATTGGGCCTTGATGCCGGTAAAAACAGCTTTGTTTTTAGGATCGGGCTTAACAAATTTTCTCAACTCCTTAAGGCAATGATTAATTTCTTTTTTCTACACACCCGTGGTTTTCCCCTTCTATCTCCGTTGACTTGGAGCTGGCGTGGTCAGGAAAACAGTATTTGGTTTCCGGTAATTGACAAGATGAGATAAGGAAATTATAATGAAACATGAATTTTAATCTAATTTTAATGAAGTATCAATGGGATTCAAATCTTTAACTGTTATGATAACCGTAATAAAGAGAGGGGGTTATCGTAATGACAGGTTTCGATGAAGTAAAAAAATTAAAGGAGTATGCAAATATTACTTATGAAGAGGCAAAAGAAGTTTTAGAGCAGGCGAATGGAGATTTATTGGATGCGGTTATCATCCTTGAAAAGCAGAACCGTATCAACAGCCCTGAAGGTGTCGGCACTTTCAATTTAAACCCGGCAGCAGCGGCTTCCGGAAAAGATGGCAGAACACCGGGGATTGATAAAACAGATAAAATATCCTTTGGTGATGTGATGGGAGATATATGGGGCTGGGTAAGAAAGATTATTCACAAAGGGAATGTTAACAGCTTTGAAGCCAGAAAAGGTGGGGAGAGAATCCTGAAGATTCCTTTAAATCTTTTGGCTATCCTGCTGATATTTGGGATGTGGGTTGTTATTCCATTATTGATTCTGGGGCTTGTTTTTGGATACCGGTACAGCTTTAAAGGGCCAGATGTAAATCAGGCAAACCAGGAGCTGCATAAAGTTTCCGAAGCAGCTTTACAGGCAGTGGAATCTGTATCTGATGCAGCTAAAAAAGCTGTAGGAGACTATAAAAATAAAAAGGATCATGATGAGAATGGAAAGAATTCTGATTATTGAGGATGAAGATAAAATTGCCCGTTTTGTTGAGCTTGAACTGCAATTTGAAGGATATCAGGTTGAAAAAGCTTCCAATGGAAGGGATGGGCTGGCTCTTGCCAAAGCCCATCCCTTTGATTTGATTTTACTCGATATCATGCTGCCGGAACTTAACGGTCTTGAAGTCCTTCGAAGGATCAGGCAGTTTTCTCAGATTCCCATTATCCTTTTGACAGCCAGAGATGCCGTTGTGGATAAGGTCATGGGCTTGGACGGAGGTGCAGATGACTATATCACAAAACCCTTTGCCATTGAAGAACTGCTGGCCAGAATTCGGGCGGTCCTTAGAACAAAGGCAAGCCGCTCACTCCAAAGCACTTCCGGCACTTTGGAGGCGGGGCCCTTAAAACTGGATGCAGAGAGGAGAAGTGCCTGGGTTGGATCAGAGCCCCTGGAGCTTACAAAGAGAGAATTTGATTTATTACAGTATTTAATTGAAAATAAAAATATTGTATTGAAAAGAGAGATAATTTTGGAGAGAATCTGGGGTTATGATTTTTCCGGTGAAACTAATGCAGTAGATGTATATATCCGATATCTGCGTTCGAAAATAGAAGACCCCTTCGGAATTAAGGTGATTCATACCGTCAGGGGTGTGGGATATGTGATAAAAGATGAGTAAGCAAAAATGGACCTATGCCAAGCCGCCTGTAGTTGCGGAAAAAATCCGCTCTTCCCTGGTATTAAGGTTGAATTTAAGGATGGCGGGAGTTCTTCTTCGGGCATTCTTTATAATAAATATTTTACTTAGCCTCTTATACTTTGCAACAGTACTATGGAGAGCAGAAATTGGAGCCCAGGAGCTGATAGACCGGTATGATGGAAAACTTAATTTGCTGGCAGCAGAGGATTTATCAAAGGAGCATTATCTGGTAAAGGCCAGTGCGAAGGCCGGTGAGAAGGCTCCCTCTGGATTGAATATTGACAAGATTTTTCAGGACAGGCTCCCCCTGGAAGCCACAAACGCCCTTCGAAGCTTTAAAGGACCGGATATCAGTCCCCAAATTACCCTGAACCGACGCCTTGAAGAGGTAGGATATATTATGACAATCCCAAAGGGAGCTGTCTATTATCAGATTACCTATCCCCTGGCGGCAGATATAAAGTTTTTTTTAATGCTTTTAGTATTCAGCGGTGGGTTTGAATTTCTTTATTTAATGTCTGCCATGGGAAGAAACCGGCGAGTTATAAGAAAAATCCTGAAACCACTGTCAGACCTGGCTGAAACTGCGAAAAGCCTTCAGGAAGGTCTGAATTCAGGAGGTACTGGAACGAACCGGGAGAATTTGATGCAATTGGCCGGAGTTATCAGCAAGCTTGATACCAGTGAGATAGATAAAGGTATATCGATAGACCAGACACAAAACGAATTAAAGGATCTGGCAAGGGCTATCAATGATATGCTCAACCGGATTAATCAATCTTATCAAGCCCAGGTACGATTTGTTTCTGATGCCTCTCACGAATTGCGTACACCGATTTCTGTTATTCAGGGATATGCCAATTTGTTGGACCGTTGGGGCAAAAATGATCCGAAAACCATGGAAGAATCGATTCAGGCCATTAAAGGTGAAGCCGAAAACATGAAAGCATTGGTAGAACAGCTGCTGTTTTTGGCGCGGGGGGATAGCGAAAACCTGCCGTTGCAAAAAGCAGTGATAGATATTTGCAAACTTGGCGAGGAAATTATTAGTGAAGCAAGGCTCATTGATTCCGGTCACATGTTTAGGGTGGATTTTCAGTCACCGATTTTTATCAAAGCAGATCAGCAGTTAATGAAACAGGCCATTCGGATACTGGTTGATAACAGCATAAAGTATTCTCCAAAGGGTGAAGAGATAAGCCTTAAGATTTTTTCAAAAGATGAAAAAACCTATATTCAAGTTCAGGATAAAGGAGTAGGAATTAAACCGGAAGATGTTCCTCACATATTTGATCGGTTTTATCGTTCGGCTGATGCCAGGGGAGGTAAAGCCGGTGGAGCAGGACTTGGGTTGTCCATAGCAAAGTGGATTATCGAAAAACATGGCGGGAAATTTGAAGTTATCAGCCGTGTGGATATTGGCACCCGGTTAATAATTGAATTGCCGCATGTTACGAAAACAGAGAAGAATTAAGAGCTGGGTAATGGCCCAAAAAAGAGGTTGCCACTAACATGGTTGGGGATTCCGCATATTGGAATCCCCGATTTGGTTTTTTCTCCTCTAACCGCATTTCATACCCCGAAACCCGCATTAAAGGCTGAACATTTACGGAGGAGGGCTATTTAATAGGACAGATAAAAGGCTGGTTAACATGATAAAAGCATATGAAGCTGTTCTGAATAATATCGGGAGCCCGGTTTTCATAACAGATACCGACCGCAACCTGGTGTTTATCAACCAGGCATGCCTAGATTTTATGGGTGTAAAGGATGCGGCCCCGTTTCTTGGGCAAAAGTGTGCTGATGTTTACAGGGCAGATATCTGTAAAACCAGCTGTGCCCTCAGGGCCAGCATGAGGGAGATGAAAAGACTTACCAGGAAGTCCAACCTTATTGATGCCAGTGGAAGGAACATCCACCTGTCGGTTGATGCTTCGCCGATTGTGGATCGAGACGGAGAACTGATTGGCGGGATGGAGGTGCTGTTTGATATCACAGAGCGCAGCTTCTGAGAATGTATCCAAATTGGCCGACCGCCTGTTGAATGTAGCCCAGGGACTGCAGGAAACGGCGGATAAACTGGGCGAGTAGGAAGTGGTAATATTATACCAAATTGACCATTAATTTTATGAAATAAAGTCCTGATAACAGGTTGAAACCACTTGCATCGGAACAAAATAAATTGTATAATAGTTAAGCGAAACGGTTCGGAGAGGTGTCCGAGTTGGTCGAAGGAGCACGACTGGAAATCGTGTAGCCGGGGATAACCTGGCTCGAGGGTTCGAATCCCTCTCTCTCCGCCATAATTGACTATTGCCAGGCCAGTGACCTTGTGCTTAGAGCTAATTGTCACTGGCTGTTACATCTTAACAGGGTAGACATAATATATTAGAAGTACTTTTTGCCGTGCTACATGGGGAGGTAGCGGTGCCCTGTACCTGCAATCCGCTATAGCAGGGTGGAATTCCTGTCCCCGGCTTCATTTCTTAAGGTCTGACCGTCGTAAGTGGCGTTGAAGACCGGGTCTTACGCAACGCGAACCTGTGAACCCCGTCAGATCCGGAAGGAAGCAGCGGTAAGCGGACCACCGCGTGTGCCGTAAGGGCGCCTGATCCGAGTTAACTGCGCCGGTAACGCTTGGGAGATGATTGTCAAAGACGGGTGCACGGCTAAATTTATATAATCATGTAAAAGACCTTAGTGGATTACCATGAAGGTCTTTTTCATATCTATTAACTTTTGTGATTGAAAAGGAATTGGGTTATTGACAGCGAATTAAATAACGAGTTGCGCTATATATTTGGTTTATGAGATAATATCAATATCAGCCCAGACAAGAAGAAGGTGACCAAAATGAGCTATGTGGCTCTATACCGTGAATGGAGACCACAGAATTTTTTCGATATAGTGGGACAGGAACACATCAGCCGCACTTTGCAGAATGCACTGAGGAATAATAGGACTGCACATGCATATCTTTTCTGTGGGCCGCGGGGCACTGGAAAAACTACTACGGCAAAAGTTATGGCAAAAGCCTTAAATTGTCTGAACGGTCCCGGAGTTGAACCCTGCAATGATTGCGAAAACTGCCGCAGGGTGACAGGCGGGAGTTCTATGGATGTTATGGAAATTGATGCAGCTTCAAACCGGGGAATTGATGAAATTAGGGATTTAAGGGAAAAAGTCAAGTTTGCCCCTACTGAAGGCAGATATAGAATATATATTATTGATGAAGTGCATATGCTGACAACAGAAGCTTTTAACGCACTGCTGAAAACTCTTGAGGAACCGCCGGCCCATGTCATCTTTGTCCTGGCGACCACAGAGCCCCATAAGATACCCCTGACCATCCTTTCCAGATGCCAAAGGTTTGATTTCAGAAGGATAAGTCTGGCTGACATTGTCAACAGATTAAAAGTAGTTGTTGATGACTTGGGAATACAAGCTGATGAGGAGGCACTTGGCCTTATTGCCCGCAGCGCTGAAGGCGGAATGAGGGATGCCTTGAGTGTTTTGGATCAGTGTATATCTTTTGGGGAGAAGAGTGTAACCGTTTCTGATGTAAATGATGTCCTGGGCACAGTCAACAGCGACTATATGTTTCAAATGACCGGATGTTTCCTCGAAAATGATGTTACTCAAAGTCTCAGATTGGTTGACCAGCTGGTGCGGCAGGGAAAAGATGTCAGACAGTTTACCAAAGATCTTACTGAGTTTTATCGCAATTTACTGCTTACAGAGGTCTGTGCCGATGCCGGTGAATTGGTGGCGGTAACGGACGAAGTTTTGGAGCAGATGAAAAACCAGGCATCTGCCTTGGGGAAAAAACGGATCACATCATTTATTGATATTTTTTCGGCTGCCGAACGGGAAATGAAATGGACGTCACAACCGAGACTTTTGTTAGAGCTTGCAGTAATAAAAGCAGGGGAAAAGGCACAAACTGCAGATTATGAGGAATTGACTTTAAGGATTGCCAAGCTTGAGGGGCTCTTAGCAGCTATGTCAACCGGCGGGCAGACGGTCAGCCGGGCTTCAGGCGTACAGGCGCTGGGCATACAGCAAAGAGGCTCACAAAAAATAAACACCCCAAAGAAATCTAAAGCCGAAACGTTTCCGGGGTTGCCAAAAGAGACCGGGAGCAGCGCCGGCGAGACTCAGTCAGTTGACACCGAAACCATTAAAAGGTGCTGGCAGGAGATTTTGGACCGCATTAAGAAGGTACGGATGTCGGCAAGGGCTTTTCTCATAGAAGGGGAGCCTGTGGAGGTGCTAAATAACTGCCTGGTCTTAGCTTTTGCTCCGGAATACGGGTTTCACAGGGAAAAGGTTGAACAGCCGGAAAACCGGGATGCCATTGAGCTGGTGATTAAAGAAGTTACGGGTGCCGGTCTGAAAATAAAGTGTAAGTTTAAAAATGAATTAGATACACATCCCATAGCTGATTCCGAGACTGATGCCAAAAATGATCCTCTTCTGGAAAAGGCTGTCCGCCTGTTTGGCGGGGATGTAATAGAAATTGAAGATTAAAATAACGGGTATTTTATTTCCCGGAGCGCTAAGCATCTATAAGGAGGAGATTCGATTATGATGAATATGGGTAAAATGATGAAACAGGTCCAAAAAATGCAGGCTGATATGGCCAAACTTCAGGAAGAACTGGCAGATAAGACTGTTGAGGCTACTTCCGGCGGAGGGATGGTTAAAGTAGTTGTCAATGGAAAACAGGAAATAAAGTCAATTGATATAAATCCTGAAGCTGTTGACCCCGAAGATGTAGAAATGCTGCAGGATATGGTTCTGGCTGCGGTAAATGAAGCTATCCGCCAGTCCCAGGAAATGACGGCAAAGGAAATGAGCAAGATTACCGGTGGAATGAATATTCCCGGATTATTTTAGGCAGGTGACATTATTTGCTGTATTATGCAGAGCCGGTAGCCAGACTTATTGAACAGCTTGGGAAGCTGCCCGGCATAGGGCCTAAGACGGCCCAACGGCTGGCTTTTCACCTCCTTAATTCCGATGTCCGGGAGTCCAAGGAACTTGCCGGAGCGATTATCGAGGCCAGGGAAAAAATCAGGTACTGCTCTGTGTGCAGCAACCTAACAGATGAAGACCCGTGCCGGATGTGTCAAAACCCGTCCCGCAACAGAACCATTATCTGTGTAGTCGAAGAACCGCGTGATGTTGTGGCTATTGAGCGTACCGGTGAATACAAGGGTTTGTACCACGTACTCCAGGGGACGATTTCACCTATGGAAGGAATCGGGCCCGACCAACTGAAGGTAAGAGAACTGATGGAGAGGCTTAAGGATAGTGGGGTTGCGGAGATAATTGTTGCCACCAATCCCAACATTGAGGGTGAGGCTACGGCAATGTATCTGGCAAGGCTGATTAAGCCGCTTGGCATAAAGGTTACCCGGATTGCCCATGGGCTGCCGGTGGGGGGAGACCTTGAATATGCTGATCAGGTAACCCTTTCTAAGGCCTTTGAGGGGCGTCGGGAATTATAGCCGCAGCAAAAATTCAAGCACGATTCCGGAAAATTCCATAATATTAACTCAAATTAATATTTACATATGCCTGAATGTGTGCTAAAATATCAAATACATAATTATATTGAATAGCATTGACGGAGATAAGTAAGCTGAGTATCTGTCTTGACAGGGAAGAGGGGCCATGGACTGAAAGCCCCTTAAGATATGGTCAGGCCCAAATTCCCTCCCGAGCTGCCGGTTGAAAAGATTATTTAAATCGTGAGTAGACCTGGCCGGAACTCCACCGTTATCAGGAAGAGGGTATCAGATTAGCGGCCGATACAGGCAGCCCAATCTCGTACCTGCAATGAGCGGGTTACAGTTGTAACCAAATTGGGTGGTATCGCGGAACCAGGCTTTCGTCCCTTTATGGATGAAGGCTTTTTTGCTTTCTATTCATAAAAAACGTGGTGGCTCAATTTTGGAAATAACCGTTGTAACAATCCGGGTGGTATCGCGGAAGTGAATAGCTTTCGTCCCGTTGTGGGGCGAGGGCTTTTTTTGTTACTAAATTTAAGGAGGAAATAACATGATTGTTGTGATGGATTTGCGGGCAACAGAGGAACAGGTTGAGGCAGTAAACAATAGACTGGAGGAACTGGGTTTCAAGACCCATTTCATAAGGGGTGTTGAGCGACTGGTTATTGGTGCAATTGGCGACCGTAAACAGATTCTAAATTCAGGGATAGAGGTTATGCCCGGAGTTGAAAAACTGGTCCCTATTATGAAGCCCTTCAAATTGGTCAGCAGGGATGTTAAACCTGAGAATACAGTGATAAAGGTGAAGGATTGTAATATTGGCGCCAAAGAGATTACCGTGATTGCCGGGCCGTGTGCTGTTGAAAGCAGGGAGCAGTTGATGAAAACTGCGCTGTTGGTTGCCGGGGCCGGAGCCAGGGCCATCCGGGGGGGAACCTATAAACCCAGGACTTCACCTTACAGCTTCCAGGGCATGGAAGAAGAGGGCCTGCAGCTCCTGGCTGAGGCGGGAAGGGAAACCGGACTGGCAACCATTACCGAAGTTATAGACGAAATTAGTCTTGGCGTGGCTATAAATTATGTAGACATTATTCAAATCGGGGCCCGAAACATGCAGAATTTCCAGCTGTTGAAGGCTGCCGGCAGAATCAGCAAGCCTGTGGTTCTGAAACGGGGGCTGTCAGCCACTATAGAGGAATGGTTAATGGCTGCAGAGTACATAATGTCAGAAGGGAACTATAATGTAATATTATGTGAAAGGGGCATCCGCACCTTTGAAAACTATACCAGGAACACCCTTGACCTTAGCGCTGTGCCACTAATCAAGCAGTTGAGTCATCTTCCGGTTATTGTTGATCCGAGCCATGCCACAGGAGAATGGCGGCTCGTACCGCCGCTGTCCAAGGGAGCTGTTGCATGTGGTGCTGACGGTCTGCTGATAGAAGTTCACCCAGATCCCGTTAAGGCCCTGTGTGACGGTCCCCAGTCACTGACACCGGAAAATTTCAGGCTCCTTATGAAAGAGCTGCGTCCGGTAGCCCACGCGGTAGGCAGAGATATTTGAAAGGAGAAAGATACCAATGGCAGAAAAATACGGATATCTAGGACCGGAGGGTACCTATTGTGAAGAAGCGCTTTCAGCTTATCTGGGGGTCAGCAAAGAAAAGGCTGTACCTTACTCTGGAATTGACCGGGTTATTTTTGCATTATTGGCCGGCGAAATAACTTATGGCTTGGTTCCCCTGGAGAACTCCACAGAAGGGACTGTTAATATCACACTTGACCTGATGATGACAGCCCCGGAGTTAAAAATTACAGGTGAAATCATTATGCCCATCAGGCACAACCTGCTGGCAAGGCCAGGTACAAAAAAAGAGGCTATTACAGCAGTAATTTCCCACTCCCAGGCATTAGCCCAATGCCGAAATTACCTTACAGAATACTTGCCACAGGCATCTGTCTATGAGGTTGGCAGTACGGCAGAAGCTGCCCGGGTAGCGGCCGGCCACGGGGACTGTGTTGCGGCAATCGGCAATGGAGCGGCATCTGCAAGATATGGGCTGGAAATTATAGATAGAGACATCCATGACTGTAAGGAGAACTGTACCAGGTTTGCCATGCTCTCCAGACAGGAGAATCCGAATCCGCCATCGGCTGCCAAAATATCCCTGGTGGTTTCTATCACTGACAGGCCAGGCGGCCTGTACCAGGTTTTAAAAGAATTTGCTTTAAATAATATTAATCTGACCAGGATTGAATCCAGACCGGCAAAAAGCCGGCTGGGTGATTACCTGTTTTTTATAGACTTGGCGGGTCATCTAGAAGACCCGGTAATTGTAGATTGTCTCCAGGCGGTAAAAGATATGTCATCATCCTTCAGGATACTTGGCTGCTACCCTGTATGGGAGAGCTCCGGCAGCGGCGGAAAAAGGTCCGCAGAGCGCCCGCTTCCTTCAGTTGATGAATTGAGGCAAAACATCGATATCATTGATTACCAGATTGTTGACCTGCTAGCCCAGAGAACACAGATGGTTTCTTTGATAGGCGGACTGAAACAGGGGATAAAGGCTGTAAGGGACAAGAAGCGGGAACAGGAAGTTTTGGAAAGAGTAAGGCAGAATGCGCATCGTAAGGGAGTTGACCCGAACCTGATGGAACGGGTTTATAATATTCTGTTTGAGCATTTTGTTGATCTGCAGGTGAAGCAGCAGACCTGCCTGTGAAAGAATAACTTGTCCCCGGGGTCAAAAAAAGATGAATAACATGCACCCCCCTTCAATATATTTTATTAATGTGGGAGGGGGGTTGTTTATGAGTGATATAATCTTTAAAGTCAGAAGATCAGGTTTGAAAGTACTTAATCGCATTATAGGCTTTTTTGAACTGGGACATGCCCGTGAAAGAGCGCACCGCCAGCAGCCAGAGCTTATAGATCAGGTTATAGAGGCTCACCGGGAATGGGCCCGTGCCCTGCAGAGCTTCAACTATCCTATTGAAGAGGATATGGTTGATTATGCCATTTATAATGTTAATGCGGCGGAAAAAAAATATGCCTACCTGATAAAAAAGGCCCGGAATGAAAAAATAGCCATGGATGTGCCTAAAAGCATGCTGGAATAGAGTCATTTGCGAAGAACCAAATAAACCAGACTATAAACCTGATTGGGAGGTGATAATATGGACCTGAATATTGTTATGGCATTTGTTCTTGGACTGTTGCTGCTTTATCTGGTGGGAAGAGTGATGGTTGTCCCTATCAAACTGATTGTGAAACTGATTGTCAATGGAATAGTTGGGGGACTGGTCCTCTGGGTAGTAAATTACTTCGGGGCATTTTTGAATTTGCATATACCCCTCAATCCGGTCACAGCCTTAACGGCTGGGTTTCTCGGCATTCCCGGAATCGTATTATTAATAGTAATTCAACAGATTATTGTGAAATGATGAGAAATTTGTAGGTTACTTGCCGAAAACGGAATAATTTAGCTTGACTACGACAAACCCATTTAGTATACTATTATTTATGAAGGCTTAGGGGCGATTCAATTTTTGCTGATTGAACCTGCTTCAGGTACAAGCTTTTATTTTTTTATCATAAAGTAAGTTCTTTTTTCTCTGATAATTTTGTTTTAAATTATATATAATAAGAAGAAATAGGTTTGGGGGGATCCCCATAGAGGACAGAATTTTAGAAGCCTATATTGGTGAATATGCCAGTGGTAAAAGCGAAATTGCTATTAATAGGGCGATAGAATTACATAATACCGGACGTAGAGTTACCATTACCGACCTTGATCTTGTGGAACCGTTTTATACACTCCGCCCAATCAGAAAAAAGCTTTTGGAAACAGGGGTTGATGTGGTTGCCTGGGAAACCAGTGAAACCATGGGACTGGGAGAAGCGGGGAGCACCCTTAAACCCGAAATGCGCTGGGTGCTCAGAAGACCGGGGGATATCATTCTTGATATTGGATATGGTGTTGAAGGGGTCAAGATACTTAACCTTATTGAAGGAGCTTTCGAATCAGATCTTAAGATCTATGTGGTCCTCAACGTGGGAAGGCCGATGACCGCTTCTGTTGATGATATTGTAGACTACGTCAGGGATCTGGGACCGGTAGACGGTCTGGTCAATAACTCCCACTTGGGCAGTGAAACAACTATAGATTTTGTCCAGGATGGCTCACGGATTGTTTCCGCCGCCGCAGAGATACTTGATCTTCCGGTTATCGCCACCTATATGGACATCAGGTTTAAAAATGAGGTAACCGGTACAGCGGATTATCTGGGCAATCCAATTCGTTTTCTGACCCGCTATATGGAAGATGCGTTTTGGTAAAAGAAAGGATTTCCCATTTATAATAAAATATAGGTTTTTTAACTTCAGGAGGTGTTAATTCTAATGTCCGAAAAGCCCATCCAGGGAGAGAAACGAGTCTTTATGACCGGTAACGAAGTTGTTGCCTGGGCTGCCCTGGCTGCTAAAGCCGACATAATGTACGGGTACCCGATCACACCACAAAATGAGATTATGCATTACTGGACACGGATGGCGCCCAAATTTGGGAGGAAATTTTTGCAGACTGAAGATGAATTGTCTGCCGGTTTTACAACTTTGGGGGGAGTTCTTTCAGGGCGAAAAGCTTTTACGGCTACTGCCGGACCGGGTAATACACTGATGCAGGAACCACTGTCTATGGCTGAAATGATGCGCATTCCGTCTGTGGTAGTTATCCAGCAGAGAGGGGGGCCCTCAACTGCTACTGTTATTTACTCTCAGCAGGAAGTCACCATGACCACCTTTGGGGGTAACGGGGAAGGTTTCAGGATTGTATATTCTACTTCAACCCACCAGGAATTGTTTGATTATACCATCAAGGCATTTAACACAGCCTGGAAATACCGGTTCCCGACCTTTGTGCTGGCTGATGGATACCAAGCAAAAATGCGTGAATCACTTAAAATTTATGACCCTGAAGAAAAGGGCATTGAATTGATCCAGCCTGAGGCTACCATTGGAAAGCCTGTGGCGGATGGCAAAAAAGAACCCGTGCATGTAAGGAACACATATAACACCGAGGAAGAATTGCTTGAGGTTCTTACCGGATATATGGAAGAATACCAGAAATGTGCACCGGAGATTGAGGAATATCAGGAATTTGACTGTGATGATGCTGATATTGTTGTTGTCAGCCACGGCGTTGTTGCCAGGGCAGCCAAAGAAGCTGTACAGGAACTGCGCCGGGAGGGGCTGAAAGCCGGTTTCTTCAGACCGGTGACACTGCGTCCTTT
Source organism: Phosphitispora fastidiosa (assembly GCF_019008365.1). NCBI lineage: Bacteria > Bacillati > Bacillota > Clostridia > Eubacteriales > Peptococcaceae > Phosphitispora > Phosphitispora fastidiosa. Next base: position 94,399 of record NZ_JAHHUL010000013.1, read on the forward strand.
CCCCGCTGACCAGTTAAGGTCAGTTGCTGATAAGACAAAAACCCTGTTGTTTGTTGAATCCGCATTTGGACAAATGGCCAAACTGGCCAAAGAAAGCATCTTTGGTTCTACCGTAAATGTGGAAAACCTCTTTAAACCTGGTGTTGGAATTACCTCAGAAGAAATAGTTACTAAAGTTAAAGGCTTGCTTTAGGGAAGGGAGGCAATGGCGAAAATGAGTACGTTACCACAGATGCCCAAAAGTTGGCGTCTTGAATCTAAACCCCACAAATTCTGCCCGGGATGCGGGCATGGCTTGGTACTGAAGGCCCTTGGCGAGGCTATTGACGAACTGGGAATCCAGGATAAGATTGCCTTTGGCTGTGATATCGGCTGTTCCCTGCTGGCCTGGGACTTTTTCAATGTAGATACTGTACAGACACACCACGGCAGAACCACTCCGGTTATGACAGGTGTTAAGAGGGCTAATCCCGATATTATATGTATCGCATACATGGGAGATGGAGGCGGTTATGCCATTGGATCCCAACACTTAGTTAATGCGGCTGCGAGGAATGAGAAAATCACCGCTATTCTTGTCAATAACTGCAATTACGCTATGACCGGCGGCCAGATGGCGCCAACAACACTACCGGGAATGAAAACTGAAACCACCCCTTACGGCAGGGATGTGGAACAGTCAGGATATCCTACCCAGGGGCCGGAAATGGTAGCGGCAATTACCCGGGAAGGCTCCTATGTAGCCAGGGGAACGATTGCCAATCTTAAACAGCTTAAGAGTTACCTGAAAAAGGCCCTGGAAAACCAGATGGCCGGAAACGGTTTTTCTTTTGTGGAGTCACTGGCCAGCTGTCCCACTAACTGGAGGACTAATGCCAAGGATACATGGGCGTTTGTTGAACAGGAAATGCCAAAGTATTTTAAAGTAGGAGAACTAAAGAACCCTGCTGAGAAGGGGGACGAATAATCATGGCAAAAGCAGTCAAAATTGCCTTGGCCGGGGAAGGTGGACAAGGTGTTCAATCAGTAGCTCAAATAATTGCTGAAGCAGCTAATGAAGAAGGAAGGGAAGCGCTCTATATACCGAACTTCGGGGTTGAACAGAGGGGCGGGGTTTCCGTGGCGTTTCTTCAGATAGGAGACGAAAGGATTGGGTCTCCCAAGTTTCAGACAGCGGATATAGTTGTTGCTCTGAGTGACCGTGCAGTCAGAAGGACCAGTCAGTACGTTGACGGCAATACCACTTTTGTTTATGACAGCTCCATCCAAGGAGTAGAAAACGATATCCCCCGAAATGCGGGACGTATCTTAGCGATTCCTGCTGTGGAAACATCAAGATCCGAGCTGCATCCGCGCGTATTTAATATCATAATCATGGGGGCTGTCATTAAGGCTACAAATGTTGTTTCCGAAGACCAGGCTCGGGCTGCCATTGAAAAGAAACTCGGGTATAAGTTTGAACAGAACCCCAAACTGAGGGAGCTTAACTTTAAGGCTATTGCCCGGGGGATGGAACTTGTGGAAAAGGCCCAATAACAAGGAGGTAAGTACTGTGAACGTTTTATTGAAGACCTTCTCTCATGAAGGAGAAAAAGGTTCCTGGACTGTTTTCCCCGGATTGTGCAAGGGTTGTGGGCTTTGTATTGAGAAGTGTCCTAAAGACTGTCTGAAGTGGTCAGATCAGCTGGGCGTATATGGGACGCCGACAATCCAACCTGATATGAATCAGTGTATCGCCTGCGGAATCTGTGCAAATGTATGCCCGGACTGTGCGATTACGGTGGAAAAAAATAAATAAGTAGCGTCTAAAAACGACAAGAAGCTACTAATGGATATGGGTAGATGAATTCCTGCGGCGGGGCCCCCAATCCGTTACCGAAGCCCCGGCCTTTTAGAAAGGCCGGGGCTTCGACGGATCGGGGGGACCCCCAGACGTCTCCGCCGGCATCCACTCCCGCTTCGCGGGTCGTGGGCCGGACGGACGACAGACACCGCCTTCCGGAACACATCTACCCATATCTTCATTAGCTCGCCCACGTTTTTAGACCTTGCCTTATTATAAGTGGAAAACGGAGGATAATATGGAAGTTTATGCGCTGGTAGGGCCCAGCGGCACCGGCAAAAGCCATCGGGCTGCTTTTGTTGCCGGGGAGCACGGGGTTGATGTCATAATTGATGATGGCTTGATAATTAAAGGAAGCAATATATTGGGAGGGGTTTCGGCAAAAAGCCGGAGTACAATGCTGGGTGCGGTGAGGACTGCGCTGTTTACCGATGCTGATCATGCAGGTAAGGCAATTGAGTTATTAAAGAATCTGCAGCCGGCAAAAGTATTGATCCTGGGGACCTCAGCAGAAATGGTAAGAAAGATTGCTAACAGGTTGGAACTGCCCGAACCAATGAGAACAATAACAATTGAGGATATTGCTACTGAAAAGGATATAAAAGTTGCCCGGTATATGCGTAACACTTATGGTAAACATATTATTCCTGCCCCCACTGCCGAAGTCAGGAAGAGCTTTTCCGGGCTTTTGCTGGATCCGGTCCATGTTTTGCTAAGATTAAAAAACAGGCCTAAACCCAAAAAGGCCGTAGAAAAAACCCTGGTCAGGCCGACTTATTTCCGGCTTGGTAAGATCAGTATCGCAGATAATGTCATTGATATGCTGATAAAGAAAACAGTCCGGGAATCGGGGGTTCCGGTAAAGGTAGGCAAGGCGCTGGTAAAACAGGGCGAGGGTGGGGTGCGCATTAACCTTACAGTTCAGGTGACATACGGAATTAATATACACCAGATGCTGAGGCAGGTTCAGGAATTGTTGAAAAACCGGATCGAGTACTTAACCGGACTACAATTATTAACTATTGATATTATCGTTAGTAAAGTTGATACCGGGGAATAATTTGTATCAGTGTGTAACAAGGGCGGCATGGTAACAGACGTGCCGTCACTTTTTATACCTCAATTCATGCAAAACAATGCAGGACGTGCAAGATAATGCAGGGGAAAGCCTGCAAAACAATGCAAGCTGACGGTTCGCCGAATAACCGGTTTTCAACTGGAAGATAAATTTTAACCACTAAATGAAAAAAAACAGCCATGTAATATTTTTCTTTTTCTTCTGGCATATAAGTTGCTTTATTATTTATTTGAGTATTCCTGAAGAACTGCTGAAATGTTGGAAAGGAGTCCCTGACAAAATGAAACTGTTTGAATACATGGGAAAAGAAATTTTTGCTCAAAACGGTATTAAAGTACCGCCGGGGAAAGTGGCGGCAGGTCCGGATGAGGCCTCAGCAATTGCCGCAGGAATGGGAGAAGTGGTGCTTAAGTCTCAGGTCTTATCTGGAGGAAGAGGCAAGGCAGGGGGGATTAAATTCGCCGACTCTCCGGGTGAAGCGTATAAATTGGCGGCAGAGCTTTTCGGAACAGAGCTGCAGGGCTTCAAAACAGAAACCCTGCTGGTGGAAAAAAAGATTAGGATTGATAAGGAATTATACCTTTCCATAACTCTTGACGGGAGCGCCAGGAAGCCTGTGCTGATAGCTTCAGTCAGTGGCGGGGTGGACATTGAGGCAGTTCCTGAAGAAAAAATAGTAAAAAAGCACATAGACCCGGAAGTGGGAGTAATGCCGCATTTTTGCCGGGAGGTTGTCTGCAGGCTGGGACTGACCGGCAGTTTGGCCAAACAGGGAGCAGACCTGATAACAAAGCTCTATCAGGTATTCAAGAAGTATGACTGCGAGCTGGTAGAGATAAATCCACTGGTCATCAGTGGAGATGAACTGATTGCTGCAGATTCCAAGATGAACATAGACGATGAAGCCTGGTTCCGGTATCCGGCAGGGACACCTGCTGTGGAAGAGCGTACAGCCCTGGAGAAAAAAGCCCACGAGATAGGCATTTCTTATGTAGAACTGGAGGGGAACATTGCTGTAATGGCCAACGGGGCAGGAATCACAATGGCAACACTTGATATCATAGAGCACTTTGGCGGAAAACCCTGCAATTTTATGGATGCCGGGGGCGGTGCAGATTCCGGAGCTACTGCTCAGGCTATAGAAATACTTATTTCGACTAAGCCTAAAGTAATCCTGGTCAATATATTTGGCGGTATTACCAGGTGTGATGAGGTTGCCAGGGCTTTTGTCAGAGTGAAAGAAGGTGCCGGCATTCCGGTTCCCGTGGTCATCAGGCTGAGTGGAACCAACGAAGCAGAGGGCATTGCCATACTAAAGGGAATTGGAATCGAAAGTTACAGTGATATCAGGGAAGCGGCAGCAAAGGCTGTTGAAATCGCGGCAGTATTTTAAGGGGGTAAATATTGTGGCCATTATTATTGATGAAAACACCAGGGTCCTGATACAGGGTATTACGGGAAATCAGGGCCGGTTTCATACGGAACAGATGGTGGTATATGGAAGCAGTATTGCAGCCGGAGTGTCACCCGGAAAGGGGGGGCAGCAAGTCCACGGGATACCTGTTTACAATACTGTTGCCGAGGCCAGGGAAGAAAGCGAAATCACTGCAGCCGTGCTCTTTATTCCGGCTCCTGCAGTTAAAGATGCGGCATTTGAAAACATGGAAAACGGGGTTAAAACTATAGTTATCATTACCGAGCACGTCCCGGTACATGATGCCATAGATATAATGGCGTATGCTGCCGATAAGGGTGTTACCGTGGTGGGTCCCAACACCTTTGGATTGATTTCACCGGGTAAGTGTAAAATTGGAATTATGCCAAACCAGATATATAAACCGGGGAAAACAGGGATTGTGGCGCGCAGTGGGACACTCAGCTATGAAATTGCCAACAGCCTGACTGCAGCCGGAATGGGTCAGTCCACCGTTATCGGACTAGGAGGAGACCGCATTGTAGGGCTTTCGTTTATTGATGTCCTGGAGCGGTTTGAGGCTGATCCGGAAACAGAAGCAGTTGTGTTGGTTGGGGAAATCGGAGGCAATGCTGAAGAAGTCGCTTCAGATTATATCCGCAGGATGACGAAACCGGTGGTTGCTTTTCTGGCAGGAAAGAGCGCACCTCCGGGAAAAAGGATGGGCCATGCCGGGGCAATTATCGAGCGGGGTATGGGTACATATGACGGCAAAGCGGCTGCCCTAAGCGCTGCCGGGGCTTATGTGGCCCAACTTCCCTGGGAAGTGCCGGAACTTTTAAAGAAAGCACTGTAACTTAAAGCAAAATAGTCTGAAGCACTATAACCCAAAGGGGGAAACTGTATGGAACAGAAGAACAGAGAACTGGCTGCTGCCAAAGAACAATGGGAAAAGAACTTAAGAGAAAAGATTCTGCCAAGGTTTCCGGAACGAAAAGAGCGGTTTTTGACCCATTCAGAAATCCCGGTGGAAACACTGTATACCCCGTTGGATACCGCGAACACTGACTACTTAGAGGCATTGGGAATGCCTGGAGAATACCCGTATACCAGAGGCGTGCAGCCCACGATGTACCGGGGGCGTACCTGGACCATGCGCCAGTATGCCGGCTTCGGGACGGCTGAAGAGACTAACCGGCGGTTTAAGTACCTGTTGGACCGGGGTCAGATGGGCTTGAGTGTGGCTTTTGACCTGCCGACACAAATCGGTTATGATTCGGACCATCCCCTGTCTTTTGGTGAAGTGGGCAAGGTGGGAGTGGCCATTGATTCCCTCAGGGATATGGAGAATCTTTTCGAGGGCATACCCTTGGATAAGGTGAGTACATCCATGACCATCAATTCACCAGCAGCGGTTCTCATGGCTATGTATATTGCAGTCGGCGAGAAGCAGGGCGTAAGCCGGGAACAGCTCTCAGGCACCATCCAGAATGATATTTTGAAAGAGTATATTGCCCGGGGAACTTATATATATCCGCCGGAGCCGTCAATGAGACTGATAACAGATACATTTGCCTATTGTTCAGCAAATCTTCCCAACTGGAACAGCATCAGTATCAGTGGTTATCACATCAGGGAGGCAGGTTCCACTGCTGTTCAGGAGATGGCCTTTACCATTGCCAATGGAATTGCTTACGTTGAAGCTGCTATTAAGGCAGGTTTAGATATCGATGAATTTGCTCCCAGGCTGTCATTTTTCTTTAATGCCCATTTGAATTTCTTTGAGGAAATTGCCAAATTCCGGGCAGCCCGCCGTATCTGGGCCAGGATAATGAAAGATCGTTTTGGGGCTAAAAACCCCAAGTCACTGATGCTGAGGTTTCATACCCAGACTGCCGGGTGTACGCTGACAGCGCAGCAGCCTGATGTCAATATAATCAGGGTGGCCTATCAGGCGCTGAGTGCAGTCCTTGGTGGCACCCAGTCACTGCATACCAATTCGCGGGATGAGGCCCTGGCCCTGCCTTCTGAGGATTCAGTCCTGATAGCGCTCCGGACCCAGCAGGTAATTGCATATGAAACCGGGGTCACAGACACTGTGGACCCCCTGGGCGGGTCCTACTTTGTAGAAGACCTGACCAATCGGGTGGAAAAAGCCGCCATGGATTATATCAACAGGATAGAAGCCATAGGCGGCGCTGTCAGGGCCATTGAAGAAGGGTTTCAGCAGATGGAAATCATGGACAGCGCTTACAAGTATCAATTGGAAATTGAATCAGCAGAACGGGTTGTCATCGGTGTCAACAGGTTTCAGATAGAAGAAAGGTCTCCCCAAGATTTGCTCAGGGTAGACCCGGTCCTGGAAGAAAACCAGCGCCGGAAACTCAGTCAGTTGAAACAGGAGAGAGATCCTCTGGCAGTTTCCGGATCCCTGGACAGGTTGAAGAAAGCCGCCGCAGGCTCTGAGAATCTGATGCTTCCCATTCTGGAAGCCGTCAGGGCATATGCCACCCTTGGGGAAATATGTGATGTACTTAGGGACGTTTTTGGTGAGTATCAGCAAAAGGCCATATTCTGACAAGGGATTATTAGTGCAGAGGGCCATTTAGACAAAGGAGGAAGAGCTATGATAAACCCTGTTCGGATACTGGTAGCAAAACCCGGCCTGGACGGGCATGACCGCGGTGCCAAGGTAATCGCCCAGGGCTTTCGGAATGCCGGCATGGAAGTGATTTATACCGGTCTGAGACAGACACCGGAACAAATAGTACAGACGGCAATACAGGAGGATGTTCAGGTAATCGCCTTAAGCTGTCTTTCGGGAGCACACCGTTATCTGTTTCCTAAAGTAATGCAGCTCCTAAAAAGCGAAGGGGTTGATGATATTATTGTCCTAGGCGGCGGAGTAATTCCTGAAGAGGATATTACAGCCCTGAAGGACGTGGGAATCAGAGAGGTCTTCACATCGGGCACACCGATAAAAGCAATGCTTGATTTTATCAATGAAAACACCGGGCCCGCGGGAGGTGTGTTATGATCACCCTGATTGACCATATTGGGATCGCGGTGCGGAGTATTGATACTGCCAGGGAGCTTTTTGAAGATATATTAGGCTTGAAGATAACAGATACAGAGGTTGTTGAGGAACAAAAGGTGAAGGTGGCCTTTATTCCGGTGGGTGACAGTGAACTGGAACTGCTGGAAGCAACCAGCCCAGATGGACCTATAGCAAGGTTCATTGACCAACAGGGTGAAGGAATACAGCATATTGCTTTCAGGGTTGAGGATATTGATGCAGCGCTGAGGACACTGAAGTCCAAAAAAGTCCGCCTTATTGATGAAACGCCGCGCAGAGGCGCCGGCGGAGCCAGGATCGCATTTCTTCATCCAAAGGCAGCCAATGGGACTCTAATAGAACTTTGTGAACGCGGGGGTGCACCTGATGACAACAGAGGATAAATTAGCCCAGCTTGAGGTCCGCCGCGAGAAAGTTAAAGCCGGCGGAGGTGAGCGCAGGATACAGCGCCAGCATATGGCCGGCAAGCTCACTGCCAGGGAAAGAATTCAACGGTTACTTGACCCCGGAACATTTGTGGAACTTGATATGTTTGTTCAGGGACCCGCTCCCGATTTTGCCAAAGAGGGTGATGAACAGCTTGGCGAGGGTGTGGTTACCGGTTACGGGATGATTAACGGGCGCTTGGTTTATCTGTTTTCTCAGGACTTTACCACTTATGGCGGGGCTTTGGGAAAAAAGCATGCCACAAAAATATGTAAGGTAATGGACCTGGCCGTCAAGGTAGGGGCTCCGTTTATCGGGCTTAATGATTCCGGAGGTGCCCGGATACAGGAAGGGGTATCTGCACTGAGCGCTTATGGTGAAATATTTTACCGGAACACCCTGGCATCAGGCGTAATTCCTCAGATATCAGTCATTATGGGGCCTTGTGCCGGAGGTGCGGTTTATTCCCCGGCAATTACGGACTTCGTCTTCATGGTAGCAAACACCAGCCAGATGTTTATTACCGGTCCTCAGGTCATTAAGGCTGTAACGGGTGAGGATGTATCCACAGAGGAACTGGGCGGGGCTATGACCCATAACCAGACCAGCGGGGTGGCCAGTTTTGTTTCTCAGGATGAGGATGAATGCCTGGATATGATCAGGCATCTGCTGGAGTTCATCCCCCAAAACAACCTCAGTGACCCACCACGGGTTGAACCGCATGAACCCCTGTTTGACAGGGAGATTGACTCCATAGTCCCGGAAAGTCCCAATAAGCAGTATGATGTCAGGGATGTCATTCGTGCAGTTGCAGATAACAGCGAACTGTTTGAGGTACACCGCTATTTTGCGGAAAATGTAGTCACCGGGCTAGCCCGGATTGACGGCCGTTCAGTGGGAATCGTTGCAAACCAACCGCGGGTACTGGCGGGATGCCTTGATATCAATGGGTCTGATAAGATTGCCCGGTTTGTCAGGTTTTGTGACTCTTTCAATATCCCCCTGGTTACATTTGTGGATGTCCCCGGCTTCCTGCCCGGAACCGGACAGGAATACGGGGGGATCATCCGGCATGGAGCCAAAATACTGTATGCCTACTCCGAGGCTACGGTACCCAAGATAAGCATTATCCTCAGAAAGGCTTACGGCGGGGCCTATGTAGCTATGTGCAGCCGGTCCATCGGAGCCGATATTGCCCTTTCCTGGCCGAATGCGGAAATTGCCGTTATGGGACCCGAAGGGGCTGCCAACATCATCTTCCGCGAGGATATCAACAATGCTGAAAAACCGGAGGAAGTGAGGGCACAGAAAATAACTGAGTACCGGGAGAAATTTGCTAATCCGTATATTGCCTGTTCCCAGGGAATGGTGGATGATGTCATTGACCCCCGGGATACCCGGAACAGGTTAATTAACAGCCTTAATATGCTGGTAAATAAGCGTGAATCAAGACCGGGTAAGAAACACGGCAATATTCCGTTGTAAAGGGGGGAAGTCATGTTCAGGAAGGTGCTTATAGCTAACCGGGGCGAGATTGCCGTACGGATAATCAGAGCCTGTCAGGAAATGAATATCAGGACAGTTGCCGTACATTCCGAGGTAGATAAAGATTCCCTTCATGTTGAGATTGCTGAGGAAGCTTATGATATTGGCTCTCCCAAGGGATACCTGAATCAGGAGACAATTATTGAAGTTGCCAGGGAGGCGAATGCTGACGCAATTCATCCGGGATACGGGTTCCTGTCGGAAAATCCGGATTTTGCCCGGAGATGCCAGGAAAGCGGCATCACCTTTATCGGTCCTTCTCCTGAAGCAATTAAATCGATGGGAGATAAGGCTGTCGCCCGGGATACCATGCTGCGGGCAGAAGTACCCGTTGTCCCTGGTTCTGACGGCCCCATCAACAAAGACAGGGAGGCTGTCCGGGTCGCAGACAAAATTGGTTATCCGGTACTGGTTAAGGCGGCAGCGGGCGGTGGGGGACGCGGCATGCGGGTTGCCCACAGCAGGAAAGAAATCCTTGATGCGGTAAAAAGCGCCCGCTCAGAATCACTCTCGTGTTTTGGGTCCTCCGAAGTATATATTGAGAAGTATCTCGATGACTGCCGCCATATAGAGTTCCAGATACTTGCCGATAGCAGCGGAAATGTGGTCCATCTGGGAGAACGGGACTGTTCCGTGCAGCGGCGGAACCAGAAACTGATAGAAGAAGCCCCTGCCGGTATTCTATCAGTAGAAAAAAGGGAGCAGATGGGTGAGGTTGCGATTATGGCGGCCAGGGCTGTAGACTATGTTGGCGCAGGTACGGTAGAATTTCTTTATACCACTGAAGGCAAATTTTATTTTATGGAAATGAATACCCGGGTTCAGGTAGAACACCCGGTTACCGAATTGATCACGGGAGTTGATATTGTAAAGGAACAGATCCGTGTTGCTGCAGGTGAACCGCTCAGCTTCAGTCAGGACGATGTTATTATCAGAGGCCATGCCATAGAATGCAGGATAAATGCCGAAGACCCGGAACAGAACTTTATGCCGGGGCCGGGACAGGTTGCTTATTACCGTCCCCCGGGCGGGTTTGGCGTAAGGTGTGATAGTGCGGTATATTCGGGTTATCACATATCTCCTTATTATGATTCCATGATTGGAAAGCTGATAGTATGGGGAAAGGACCGGGATGAAGCTATTATCAGGATGAGAAGGGCTCTTAAGGAGTTTATCATCGAGGGAGTGCCCACTACCATACCCTTTCACCTGCTGGTGCTGGATCACGAAATATTTTTGAATGGAGCAGCCTACACCAATTTTGTCAGAAAACATATTGAAGAAGTTTCCTGTGAAGAGGGGCAGAATCATATAGTCAGTTTGTCCCAAATAAGAGAGGCCCTCCTGCAGAAGCGCGCTGCCAGGCCGGTGGCTTCACCGGGCCAGGAAACCGTGGCTGTGTTGGGAGCGGCAGTAGCAGTTTATGGAAACAGTCAGGGGCAGAACCTGGCCATTACAGACATTCAGCCGGAGCGGCAGATTACGGCAGATGATTTTACTCCCTGGAGATTAATGGGGATCAACAAGCTTATGATTGACCGGTGGTCAATAAGATAGAGGGGGGTAATCATGAAGAAAAAACTGAAAATAACCATCAACAACCAAAGTTACTTGGTTACCGTGGAAGAAGTAAGGGAATCTGCACTGCAGGCTGTGGAGCCACAGGGAGTAGTTGGCAGACCGGTTGCTTCACGTCCTTCGATAAGACCGCTGCCATCCAAACCAGTCTTGGTTGATGCTTCCAGAAATGAGGCGGGGACCGGGGTGGTTTCTCCAATGCCGGGTGTTATTTTGAACGTAAAAGTTCAAGAGGGTGACTCCGTAAAGCAGGGAGATGTTGTGGTAGTTCTTGAGGCTATGAAAATGGAGAACGAAATAACTGCCAAAAAAGGGGGTGTTGTCGGGGAAGTGCTGGTTAAGGAAGGCCAAACCGTATCAGCAGGAGAAGTGATAATGGTTATTGACTAATTAAAATAATTGTTGTACGCTCGTTGCGGGGGGAGAGTTACGGACACATTTACCAAAACATGTAGGAGGTATCTTGAATGGGAGACAATTTTGAGGGTTTGAAGACAGTGGGAACCGGTCTAATCCCGCCGCACGTGAGAGCTTTTATGAAATGGGCTGAGGAGGACCCGGAGGGGTTCTGGGAGAATGCAGCAGTTAAAGCTGCAAATGATATCCACTGGTTTAAGAAATGGGATAAGGTGTTTACTTGGGACTACCCGACATTCAGGTGGTTCGAAGGCGGGCTTACCAACATCAGCTACAACTGCCTGGATTATAATATCGAGAGAGGGCGTGCCGGCCGGGCGGCTCTGGTAGCTGAATCGGGTGAAACCAGTGAGGCTAATACGGTAACGTATGCTGAGCTCCTCTATAGGGTACAAAAAATTGCCGCAGCCCTGCGCGGTATGGGGGCAAAAAAAGGCGACCGGATAGTTGTCTACATGCCCACCAGCATAGATTCCATCGCAACAATGCTGGCTTGTGCCCGGATAGGAGCAATCCATGTGGTGATATTCGCCGGTTTTTCCGCCGGAGCGGTAGCTGACCGGGTCAATATCTCCGGTGCCCAGTACGTAATTCTGCAGGATCAGAATTTGCGTCGGGGCAAACCGGTAAACCTGAAGAAAATTGTTGATGATGGGCTTGACAGGTGCCCCCCGGACCAAATTAAAAAAGTGGTGGTGCTTAAAAAAGGCGCCAACCCTGAGATGAAAGACGGCCGGGACATTTTCTGGGATGATTTTTTAGCCGGTGGCGAGGGCCAGAGTTCTGCAGTGGAACTTATGGAATCAAATGAACCTCTGTTCATGCTGCCTACCTCGGGAACCACGGCCAAGCCGAAAGTAACTGTGCAAAAACACGGTGGCTACCAGATATATGTATACAATATGGCCAAGTGGATTTATGGTCTCGACGAAACCGATATCTGGTTCTGTACTTCAGATATTGGATGGATTGTAGGGCACAGCTATAATGTATACGGCCCGCTGCTTCATGGCTGTACATCGGTGATCTATGAAGGAACCCCCGATTACCCGCGAAAAGATATGTGGTGGGCCATTGCGGAGAAATATAAAGCCACTGCATTATGGTTATCCCCTACCGGTGTACGCGGTCTGATGAGACTGGGCCTGGACCAGGCAAAAAGTCACGATTTAAGCACAGTCAAACGCATATTCTGTGCCGGCGAGGTGCTGAACCCGCCGGCCTGGAAGTGGCTGCAAGAGGAAGTGTTTGAAAACCGTATTCCGGTTATAGACCATATGTGGCAGACCGAGACCTCGGGTCCGATTTTTGCCAATCCCTACGGACTGGGAATGATACCTATCAAGCCTGGTTCTGCAGGTATCCCGGTTCCCGGTGTGGTAATGGAGATCGTAGATGACAAGACCGGTGAAAAGACACCAATTGGAGATAAGGGCGCCATGCTGATAAAAAGACCATTCCCCGGCCTGGTGTCAACGCTGTGGGGAGATCCGGAAACATATTTGACTTCATATTGGGAGAAATACCCGGCCACAAAGGGAGCCTACTATTGCGGTGATGCAGCTACAATGGATGAAGACGGTTATATCTGGTTTGCCGGCCGTTCTGATGAAGTAATGAAAATTGCTGCCCACCGGATTGGCACAATTGAGGTGGAAAATGCCCTGATATCCCATGAGGCTGTAGCAGAAAGTGGCGTTTCCGGAGTCCCTGATGAATTGCGCGGTGAGGTAGCCTGTGCATTTGTTGTCCTCAAAGCCGGCTATGAGCCCTCTAAAGAACTTACACAAGAACTGATTACCCATGTTCGCAATACCATGGGTCCAATAGTGGTAATGCGGGACATCCAGTTTGTTAAAATACTGCCCAAGACCCGCAGTGGTAAAATCATGCGCCGGGTTATGCGTACTCTCTGGTCGAATGCCGAACTGGGTGATCTGTCAACTATTGAGGAGGAAGCTTCGGTTAGTGAAATTAAGGAAGCTATCCAAAAGATGCGCGGCTAAGCTTCGCTGCATAATTAACCGGTGAAATGCAGGTGGTATTATGGAAGAAATGCTGAAAAAGGTGATTTCCGGAGACCGGAGAACGGTAGCGCGAGCTATTACTATGGTTGAAAACAGGGACCCCCGGAGATATAAAATGCTGGCAGGACTGCGGTCACGGGTTTCCCATGCTTTAGTTGTCGGCATCACCGGTCCTCCTGGCGCAGGCAAGAGCGCCCTGGCAGACCGGCTAATTACTGAGTACCGCCGGAAGGGGCTGACTGTGGGCATAATCGCAGTTGACCCCAGCAGTCCCTTTACCGGTGGCGCCCTTCTGGGGGACCGTATCCGGATGCAGCAGCATGCTACAGACAGTGGTGTCTTTATCCGCAGCATGGGCACCAGGGGCAGTCTTGGAGGACTGTCCCTGGCAACCGGGGAAGCGGCACAGATTTTGGCTGCCAGCGGTAAAGATATCATATTGATAGAAACTGTTGGAGTTGGGCAGTCTGAGATGGAAATAATGAAGATTGCAGATACCACCATAGTTGTACTTACACCCGGAGGGGGTGACAGTATCCAGACCATCAAGGCTGGGATAATGGAGATTGCCGATGTATTTGCCTTAAACAAGGCCGACCTGCCCGGGGCCAGGCGTATGGCCAGAGAGGTCAGGATAATGGTTGAAACAAACTGTCACGGAGCCCCCTGGTGTCCTCCGGTGGTTGAGACGGTAACAATCAATGGACAGGGGGTCAGTGAGCTGGCTCAGGCTGTAAAAAACCATTGCCAATACCTGTCTGAGAGCGGAAAACTGGAGGAGAAACGGCAGCAGCGTGTCCTGGATGAACTTTCGGAGACAATAATCTCCTTGTTTGGCGAGTGGTTAGGACGGCAGGGACAACAACAAGGACTGCTCACAAACGCGGCCCACCGGGTTGCCTCTGGGCAGGCTGACCCTTATGGGGCAGCCGTGGCGATGCTCCAGGGGATATTTGCCGGAGGGTTCAAGGAAGAGATATATTCCTTTGGCTGCCAGGATGTGTTATAAAATTGGAGAGGGGGGATGATGTTGGCTGATTTTAATGTTGCCATAGTTGGCGCCGGCCGCGGGGGAGCAACTCTGTACAGGATCCTGAAAACCATGGAGCGCATCAATATTGCCGGGATTGCTGACAAAAACCCTCATGCTCCAGGGATGCTGCTGGCCAAAAAGGATGGTGTGTTCAACACTACGGACTTTGTGGAACTTATAAGAAAACCCGGAATTGATGTGATTATAGAAGCCACCGGTCAAAATGAGGTCCAGAGCAGGATTCATCACGTCAAGCATGGTGACACGGCAGTAATGGAAGCACAGGCTGCCGACCTGATGATGTTGATATTGGAAGAAAAAGAGAAGCTGCTGGAAATTAAAAGAATAAAAGGAGAACTTTCAGCTATTCTGAATTCGGTCCAGGAGGCCATAGAAGTTGCCGATATGAACGGGCTTATCAAATACGTCAACCCGGCCTTCAGCAGGGTTACAGGCATTCCGGAAGAGACCCGGATAGGGCAGAATATTTTTGAGGTCTCACCGGAGGGGGCTCTGGCTCAGGCTATCCTAACTCAAAAGCCTGTGACCGGCCAGCGGAAAGTTGGCGGTTCAGATTCCGAGGTTGTCTCGAATGCATGTCCAATAGCGATTGATGGCAGTATATATGGTGCGGTGGTTTCTTTTCAACCCATTACAGATATAATGAAGCTTATGGATGAACTGAAAGATAGCTGTAACATGATCCGTAACCTGCAGAACAGGCTGGGGCAGGTTAGTGGCAGCAAATACTCCTTTGATGATTTAGCGGGACGCTCTCAGGGTATTATAGAAGCCAAACTGATGGGCAGGAAAGCAGCCTTGACAGATTCCACGGTAATAATTTACGGTGAAAGCGGGACAGGGAAAGAGCTTTTTGCCCATGCCCTGCACAAGGCAAGCAACCGCAGCGGAGCGCCATTTATTAAAGTTAATTGTGCCGCTATACCGGAGACCCTGCTGGAAAGTGAGTTTTTTGGGCATGAGAAAGGCGCATTTACGGGAGCGACGAAAACAAAGCTCGGCAAATTTGAATTGGCTCAGGGAGGCTCCATTTTTCTGGATGAAATAGGTGATATGAACCTTTCTTTACAGTCAAAGCTGCTCAGGGTTCTTCAGGAAAAGGAAATAGAGCGGATTGGCGGGTCTGTTACTATCAAGACCGATGTTCGGGTAATTTCTGCTACCAACAGAAACCTGAAAGAGATGGTCAAAAAGGGCGATTTCAGGCAAGACCTTTTTTACAGGCTCAATGTAGTGGAGCTTCACATACCTCCCCTGAGGGAGAGGAAGGAAGACCTGAAATTATTAATAGATTATTTTATTAGCAGGTTTAGCCGGAAACTTGGCAAAAAGGTTAAAGGGGTCTCCCGGAAAGCATATGAACGCCTTTATGTATATCACTGGCCCGGAAATATTAGGGAACTCGAAAATGTCCTTGAGAGTGCCATCATAAAAATGGACAACGGGGAAGAGGTCATTACCCATTTGCATATTGGACAATTGGCGGGAAGACTATTAGAGACAGGATCCTGGTGTCCCGGTGAAATTGTCCCAATCGAAGAAATGGAAAAGAAAATGATTAAAAGGGCTCTGGATGAATTTGGAGGCAGTTTGGAAGGCAAAAAGCAGGCGGCCTCTACCTTGAAAATTTCCCTGGCTACTCTCTATAACAAGATGAAGAAATTTGGTTACTAAGATATAAGACGTAAGGGTCTCACTATGTTATTCTAAAATTTAGAATAATTATTGCAATAATTAGAATAGCTTGTGGCTGTAACGTTTATACCCTGTCTCGTTTCATGGTGTTATAAGAATTAAAACTTTCAAAGGTGTCTGAAAGGCCGGAAACTCAGGGAAACAGGGGACAATGAGGTCTGGCATGGTATTTGCATTACCATATAGAAAAGATATAGAAAAGTTTTGGGGGGGTTTGCATGAAAACAATCAAATATGAGGACATTGTCAGTGTAGTCAGCGGATTGTGTCAGGAGGCAAATTACTATCTGGAGGAAGATGTTCTGAGAGCTATCCAGAAAAGCCGGGAACAGGAAGATTCTCCCCTTGGCATCAATATTCTCGACCAGTTGATTGAAAATGCGAAAATAGCCCGGGAAGAAAGGCTGCCGATGTGTCAGGACACGGGTTTTGCGGTATTTTTTGTGGAAGTCGGGCAGGATCTTCGCCTTGAAGGGGGTGTCCTGGAAGATGCAATTAATGAAGGTGTACGGCAGGGTTATACTGAGGGCTACCTAAGGAAATCCATAGTTGGGCATCCCCTGGAAAGAAAAAATACCGGGGATAATACTCCGGCCATAATTTATACCAACCTGGTGGCTGGGGATAAACTGAAAATCACCATTGCTCCCAAGGGAGGCGGTAGTGAGAACATGAGTGGTGTCAGAATGCTGAAGCCGGCCCAGGGAGTCGAGGGTGTGAAGAGTTTTGTTATTGAGACTGTAGATAAGGCCGGTTCTAATCCCTGCCCGCCAATTGTTGTGGGGGTAGGCATTGGGGGAACCATGGAAAAGGCGGCGCTCCTGGCCAAACAGGCTCTCCTGAGACCGCTGGATCAGCGGCATGAGGACCCGTCTATAGCAACTTTGGAAGAGGACCTGCTGGAGGAGATAAACAAATTGGGCATTGGGCCCCAGGGTCTTGGCGGCAGGACAACTGCACTGGCTGTTAATGTAGAGATTTTTCCGGCACATATTGCAAGTCTGCCGGTGGCAGTAAACATTAACTGTCATTCAGCACGGCACAAAACTATTATTTTATGAGGGAGGGTGGTTTGATTGGCTGAATATACAGTGGCAGCGCCTTTGGATGATGATATGATTGAAAAACTAGAAGCCGGGGACTTGGTGTTCCTTAATGGTACGATTTATACCGGTCGGGATGCGGCACATAAAAAATTATTTGAATTGATACAGGAGGGCAAAGAACTGCCTGTTGATCTCACAGGTCAGATAATATATTACGTGGGACCTTCTCCGGCTAGGCCGGGACAGGTAATTGGTTCTGCGGGACCCACCACCAGCGGGCGTATGGATGCATACACACCGGCCCTGCTGGACCTTGGCTTAAAAGGTATGATTGGCAAAGGCCTGCGTTCCCGGGAAGTGCTTGATTCCATCAAAAAAAACAGGGCAATTTACTTTGCGGCTACTGGAGGGGCGGCTGCCCTTATTTCAAAACGCATCATCAAGTCAGAAGTTGTTGCTTATCCTGAGCTGGGTCCGGAAGCTATATACCGGTTGGAGGTCGAGAACTTCCCGGTGATTGTCGTTAATGATACCCATGGTGGAGATATGTACAACATGGGCCGTCAACAGTACCAGGGCGAATAAAATACATTTCCCTGAAGGGAGGATGCGGGTTATGGGATTTATAACGGGTAATTTTCTTGAAAGAAAGATACATTCTCTGACTGGAATCATTCCAATAGGGGTTTTCCTGCTGGAACATCTGATTACAAATTCCTTTGCCCTGAAAGGACCGGAATATTACAACCAAAAAATTGAAGCATTCCAGCAGATTCCTTTCCTGGTTCCTATTGAAATCCTGCTGATAGCAGTTCCCCTGGCATTTCACACTATATTGGGTCTATATTATGTATATCTTTCAAAGAATAATGTGCTGCAATATAAGTATTTCCGCAACTACATGTTTTACCTGCAACGGATAACGGCAATCGTTACCTTCCTGTTTGTGATTTACCATGCCTATACAGCGAGGATCGCCAGGGCAATATCAGGTATAGAAATATCATACGAGTTTATGAACGGCATTCTAGCTCAACCGCTTTTCTTCATTATATATTTAGTGGGGTTGTTGGCTGCAGTGTTTCACTTTTCAAACGGGATTTACACCTTTGCCATTAGCTGGGGAATTACTTTGGGGCCAAGGTCTCAAAAGATTTTACAGAATGTATGTACAGCATTGTTTTTGATAATGTCCGGCGCCGGCACTGTTGGATTAATAGCTTTAGCAGGGTAGAAGGGAGTTGTATTTACATGAAAGTCATTGTTATCGGCGGCGGACTGGCAGGCCTTCTGAGTATAATAAAGGCTGCAGAAGCAGGGGCTGAAGTAGATGCTTTTTCTCTGGTGCCGTTTAAACGTTCGCACTCCATTTGTGCTCAGGGAGGAATTAATGCGGCTCTGAATACCAAAGGTGAAAATGACAGTATTCAGCAGCACTTTGAGGATACCATTGTCGGAGGGGATTTCCTGGCCAACCAGACGCCGGTTAAGGGACTGGTGGAAGCGGCGCCGGGATTGATTTACGCCTTTGACCGCATGGGAGTGATGTTTAACAGGACTTCTGAGGGTTTTATTGACCTCAGGATGTTTGGCGGGGTAAAGAACAGGAGAACAGCTTTTGCCGGAGCGACCACCGGTCAACAGCTGCTTTATGCCCTTGATGAGCAAGTTAGAAAATGGGTTGCGGCCGGTAAGGTCAAGGAATATATTGGCTGGGAGTTCCTTTCCGCGGTTATTGATGATGAGGGCTTATGCCGCGGTATAACCGCACAGGACCTTAATTCAATGGAAATACATGCATTTCCTGCAGATGCGGTAATTCTGGCAACAGGCGGAGAAGGTATGATATATGGTAAAAGCACCAACTCGGTAATCTGTACCGGGAGCGCTGCCGGAGCAGTGTATCAGCAAGGAGTGTCTTTTGCTAATGGTGAGTTTGTACAGTTTCACCCAACTGCAATGCCGGGTGATGATAAGCTGAGGTTGATGTCTGAGGCCTCGAGGGGTGAAGGAGGACGTATCTGGACCTATAAAGACGGCAAGCCATGGTATTTTCTCGAGGAGTGGTATCCGGCCTATGGCAATCTGGTGCCAAGGGATATTGCCTCAAGGGCTATCTACAAGGTATGTGTCGAGATGGGACTAGGGGTTGATGGTAAAAACCAGGTTTACCTGGACCTGACCCATAAAGACCCCGAATTTCTGGAGGTACGCCTTGGCGGGATTATGGAGATATACCGCAATTTCTATGGAGAGGATCCTGTCAAGGTACCAATGAAGATATTCCCGGCGCCGCACTATTTTATGGGTGGGATGTATGTCGACTCTAACCACATGACCGATATTCCCGGCCTGTTTGCAGCCGGAGAGTGTGATTATATGTACCACGGGGCCAACCGCCTGGGAGCCAATTCCCTGTTGTCGGCGTCTTACAGTGGCTACATTTGCGGGCCCAATGCAATCAAATACATAAAAGGGATGAAGAAATCGGCTGCAGATGTCTCCCAGTCGGTATTTGACAGGGAGTTGACCCGCCAAAAGGATATTGCGGAGTCAATCTATCGTATGGATGGGATTGAAAACCCCTATGTTATCCATGAGGAACTGGGCGAAGCCATGATAACAGATGTAGGCGTTGTCAGGTATGAAAAGAGCCTGATGAGGGGTGACAATAAGTTACAGGAATTGATGGAGCGGTTCAAAAATATCGGTATCCACGATACGGGCCGCTGGGCCAATGAGGTTGTGCCGTTTGTCCGGCAGTTATGGAATATGCTGCAGCTAGCCCGGGTTATTACTCTGGGAGCATTTAACAGGAAGGAAAGCAGGGGTTCACACTATATGCCCGATTATCCTGAACGTAATGACGACCAGTGGCTCAAAACAACCAAGGCATACTGGACTGAATCCGGACCCAGGTTTGAGTATGAAGATGTGGATGTTTCGCTGCTTAAACCCAGGGCTAGAAAATATGATTAATGGGGGGATTAATATGCCTGATTATATTCACCTCAAAATAAAAAGACAAAACGGCAGCAGGGATTTCCCTAAGTGGGAAGAATTTAAAGTTCCATATAAGCCAAACATGAACGTATTATCGGTATTAATGGAAATTCGGAAAAAACCGGTTAATGCAAACGGCGAAAAGACTACATCGGTAGTCTGGGATTGTTCGTGCCTGGAAGAGGTGTGCGGGGCCTGCACAATGATTATTAACGGCAAGGTCAGACAGGCTTGCAGTGCATTAATTGATAAAATGCCACAGCCGATTACACTGGAACCGTTGAGTAAGTTTCCGGTAGTGCGTGACCTCAAGGTTGACCGGGAGCTCCTTTTTGAACATCTTAAAAAGGTCAAGGCCTGGGTCAATATTGACGGAACTTTTGATCTGGGGCCAGGTCCCCGGGTATCGGAGCGGGAAAGGCGATGGATGTATGAGATTTCACGCTGTATGACATGTGGCTGCTGTTATGAAGCATGTCCGAACTTTAACTCCAGGTCAAGCTTTATCGGCCCGGCGCCTCTTGCCCAGGTATTGCGCTTCAACAAACACCCCATTGGCGCCATGACCCAGGAAGAGCGTATGGAAACAATTATGGGCGAAGGGGGCATCACAGATTGCGGTAATTCCCAAAACTGCATTGAGGCATGCCCAAAAAATATTCCCCTGACTACAGCCATAGCTCAATTGAACAGGGATACCACAATACACGGAATCAGGAATTGGTTCAGAAAATAAAGGGGGCGGTTAAGAGTGAGTGACCTTAAGGAAAGGGCGCTGCAGCTGCATAAGGAGTTGGTTGGAAAAATTGAAGTAACCAGCAAAGTTGAAGTTGACAGCATGGATGCTCTAAGCCTGGCATATACACCCGGGGTTGCAGAACCCTGTAAGGTTATCCATCAAAACCCGGATGCAGTGTATGAGTATACTGCGCGGGGCAATATGGTTGCTGTAATTTCTGACGGTACTGCTGTTCTCGGGCTTGGGGACATCGGGCCCCTTGCGGCTATGCCGGTAATGGAGGGCAAATGTGTTCTTTTCAAGAAATTTGCCGGAGTAGATGCTTTTCCACTTTGTATTGCAACAAAAGATGTTGATGAAATCGTCCGGGTGGTCAAAGCTCTGGAGCCAAGCTTTGGCGGAGTTAATCTGGAAGATATATCAGCGCCCAGGTGTTTTGAGATAGAAGCCAGGTTAAAGAAGGAAACCAGTATCCCAATATTCCATGATGACCAGCATGGTACAGCAGTAGTGGTCCTGGCAGCCCTGTTAAATGCTTTGAGGGTTACTGGCAAGAAGCTGGATGAAATAAAGCTCGTCCTTAATGGAGCAGGTTCAGCCGGTATTGCCATTACAAAGCTGCTGCTTCAGGCAGGTTTAAAAAATGGGGTTCTTGTTGACCGCTTCGGGGTAGTCTGTGAGGGTGAGGAATGGATGAATCCGGCCCAGACTAAAATGGCTGAGGTAACTAACCGGGACAAAATCAGGGGAACACTGGCTGATGCCATTAAAGGCGCGGATGTATTTATC
Source organism: Phosphitispora fastidiosa (assembly GCF_019008365.1). NCBI lineage: Bacteria > Bacillati > Bacillota > Clostridia > Eubacteriales > Peptococcaceae > Phosphitispora > Phosphitispora fastidiosa. Next base: position 116,129 of record NZ_JAHHUL010000013.1, read on the forward strand.
GGTGTTTCTGCTCCGGGGGTTTTGACGAAGGAAATGGTTGCTTTAATGAACACTGACCCGATAGTCTTTGCAATGGCCAATCCGGTACCGGAAATAAACCCGGATGAGGCTTTGGCGGCAGGGGCGGCCGTGGTAGGCACAGGGCGATCTGATTATGCCAACCAGGTCAATAATGTGCTGGCATTTCCAGGAATATTCAGGGGTGCTCTTGAAGTGCGCGCATCTGATATAAATGAGGAAATGAAGGTGGCCGCAGCATATGCTATTGCAGGTTTAATAGGTGATGCCGAGAGAAGAAGGGATTATATCTTACCCAGAGCTTTTGACCCGAGAGTAGCTCCTGAGGTTGCTGCAGCTGTTGCCAGGGCAGCTGTGGAATCAGGTGTCGCCCGGGTAAAGACACCGGTGGATTATGATAAGATAAAGGAAAAAACGAGGAAACTCGTCGGGAAATAAGCCTGTGAATATGTTTATATTAGGCTCTTTGCATTATCGCAGAGAGCCTTTTCGGTAGATTCAACTTACCACAGAATTCCCTTCGGAAATATATCTGCCCCTATCGTACAGATATCAAATGAAGGGTATTTAAATTGGCAAAACAGGGCAGGGTAATATTATCATAGAATAAACAGATATTTTTGAGGAAAGTTGTTGACAAGATGCTTACAGGTGTGCTATATTAGTCAATGTCGATGCCACACCAATGGCCGAGAACCTGGGACGAAGTCCAGTCTCGTTTTCATTATAAACACCGTTATATGACATGATATTAATTTATCCAGAGATTACCGGTTGATTGATGAGCCATAGTTGTGGTAAGATGTAAATCCGGGCTTGAGAGAGCCGCGTAGAGCTTCGAAAAAACAGCAGAGGTTACCAGTTGACTCGAGAGGGTCAAGTGTGGTAAGATAAAGTTCCGCGGCAGAGATGCCGCAGGAACAACCGATGGTCTTTGAAAACTGAACAGTGGAGAGATGGTTGTGAACGAGCCAATAAACGTTAGCCGAGAGCTAAGCCGTATTGG